>NZ_JAZGQA010000213.1:0-7022 GCF_048593855.1 Yersinia sp. 2542 StPb PI | reverse complement strand
TAATAGGCAATGGGGCGCTGTATTTATATTCAGAATAAATACATATAATGTGGAAACTACTGAGCGTTGTTAATCAGTTTTCGATCAAGATTATCGAACGTTATTTACATTTTAATAGGTGAAATCAATCAGTTGTTTAATATTGATCGGTTATCTTGATCTTTTGTGTTGGTTTCATGCTATTTTGGTGATGAGTCCTGATAATTAACCTTTTTCCCTGCGGGGATTATCAGCGATAAACACCTTGAAATCTCAAGGAAATAAACTAAAAAAATAAGACACAGGGGTATTCCCGTGAATTTTCTAAAACATATCACCATCAGGATGGCGTTATTATCTATTCTTGTTATATTTTTGTTGCTTTGGGGAGGTGTCTCGACCTTTACATTATTTTCACTTAACCAATTGACGCATTCATTACATCTGAGTTCTAACCAACAAAAAAACATTAATATTATTAATCGGGGTAATGACCAATATTTTCGTGTGGTTACTCGTTTAAGTCGTGCCGCGGCATATCGTCAAAGCGGGGCAACTGCCGATGCTGATCGTGAATTGGCTTCAGCAGGTGTAGCACTAAAAAATACCCAAGAGAGTTTGGCGAAATTTAAACTGCAATCTCATGAGTCGATGGATCCATTACTGACAGATAAAACTATTCAAAGCTGGTCAACATTATTGAGTAATGGAATTGAACCGATGGCTAAAGCGGTGGCCGAGAATCGCTTCGAAGATTATAACAATTTGTTTAACAAAGATTATCCGCCATTAAGCCGAGAGTTTGGCGCTACCGTCGAGAAGTACAATTCTGCGGTTGATGCCGCAACAGAGGCTGCCAGTTTGCGGGTGGAGACATTAGTCGACTGGTGCCAACGGGCGCTTTTTGCTGCATTAATTGCCGGTGTTATCATTCTGTTCTTAACCGATCGCTATATCGTCAGTTATTTGGTGCGTCCGCTGGAGTCGATCAAGGTGCACTTTAAACGCTTAGCTGAAGGGCAGTTAGGCCGGGCAATGCCTGAGTTTGGCCGTAACTGCGTCGGGCAACTGATCCCTTACTTACGTGAAATGCAAAATAGTTTGGTGAATACGGTATCAACTATTCGCAACAGTACCGATGCGATTTATACCGGAGCCGGTGAAATTGCAGCAGGAAATGCGGATCTCTCTTCCCGTACCGAGCAACAAGCGGCGGCACTGGAAGAAACCGCGGCCAGTATGGAACAACTGAATGCAACGGTGAAACAGAACGCCGAAAACGCGCATCAAGCCAGTAAGTTGGCTGAGAATGCCTCTGCAACAGCGAAAAATGGCGGGCGGATTGTCAGCGATGTCGTTGCCACTATGAGCAGTATTACGCAAAGCTCACGCCGTATTGCGGATATTATCGGTGTGATAAACAGTATCGCCTTCCAAACCAATATTCTGGCACTGAACGCAGCGGTTGAAGCGGCCCGAGCCGGTGAGCAGGGGCGCGGTTTTGCGGTAGTAGCGAGTGAAGTTCGTAATTTGGCCCAACGTAGTGCACAAGCGGCGAAAGAAATCGAAGGGTTGATCAGTGAATCGGTATCCCGAGTGAATATTGGCTCACAGCAAGTATCTGAAGCAGGGGAGACGATGAATAGCATCGTGCAGGCGGTGACCAATGTAACCGACATTATGGGCGAGATTGCCTCTGCTTCTGATGAGCAAAGCCGCGGTATTGGTCAAATTGGGCAAGCTGTCGCCGAGATGGACGGCGTCACACAACAAAATGCCTCCCTGGTACAAGAGTCTGCCGCTGCGGCTGCCTCGTTAGAAGAACAGGCACGGCAACTGACAGAAGCGGTCTCTGTTTTTAATTTATCAGATAATATGCAAGCCACTCATTCTTAGTTAAACTTTGATTCAATTTAAGAAATAACACTTATTGTCGTAATAAATAGTAGAGAACAGCCACCGGATTTCGCTAAGAGTCAGCGCCGTCTGGTGGTTTTCTATTACCAGTTTTAGGCATTTAGTCACAAAAACGCTATAGTGAGCTAGGTTGTTATTAGCTTTCAATAATAAAAAAATTCATGTTTTTATCGGGTTAAACAATGAGAATTGCTTACTTTCGCAGCATTTTATTTTTACTGGCGATAGGTATCTCATCGCCATCTTTTGCCATTAACTGCCAGCGTGCAGCGACGCCGGTTGAATATACTGTATGTGGTAATGAGGATTTACACTGGCTGGATCAGACATTTAGCGATATCTATCAGTCCATGTTGGTTAAATATGATACAGAAACAGTGTATCAGCAACGACAAATATGGGAAAAATCCCTTAACAGTTGTACCAGTGATAGCTGTATTCAGCGTGCCTATTTTCAGGGCATTGTCTCCATGTCTGATATTGACAAAAATTTTGATTGGAGCGGGCAGTGGTGGAATGTTACCAAAGGGAATGACCGGGGTGGCGTTATCAAAATAACCCGGGTTGCTGAGTGGGGATTTAGTATTGATAGCCGCGCCTGGTCCGGTGAAAATACCGGTAATTTTAGAGCTGAAGCACGTAAAGTTGAAGGGTTAGCGGTTGTTGATCTTATTGAAAATACAGCAAACTGCCGGTTATTACTGATCCCGATAAAAGATGGTTCAATTCAGGTGCACAGCAATGGCAGTTGGGGTTGTCGAATTTCGATGCCTAAAGATGTCTTTATTGACGGGCAGTATGTTCGGGCTGAAAAAGATCCACGTGAGACTCCCAGCTTACTTTCGGTCGGTATTTTTACTGATACCAACAACGATAAACTTTTCCGTGAGTTAGTCGGCGACCATTACGCCCAGTTTGTCGCCTCAGCCAACGTCTATATCTATAGCCATGACCGGGATAACCGGGGGGCAAAAGTATTATCCACCTGGGTGCGAGGTGCCGCTAATAAACGTGCATCAATAATTATGTATAACCGTGCCGGTTTGATGTGGGCCGCGTATGTTGCGCCTGAAAAAAATGGCACGCTGCGGGTTCACTATTTTACTAATGTGCCTGAAGATAAAGATAAAAGGCCCAAAACTATTGTTGAATGGCAGCAAACTTTTATGGATAACTAATTATCCCCTTTTTCTTTGAAGTTGTAGGGATTAATGAGCCTCATCCCTGAGGCTCAGCTACTTTTACTCTAAGGTACCAATCACATTCAGTGCCATATCATCAGGCACTTCGTTATAAGACAACACATTCAACCCATGGCAGAATAATCGTGCATAGCGTGCTATTAATGGCCGCAATTGTGGAGTTACCAATAAAATAGGTTGGTGATTTTCTGCTTTCATCTGCTCTTTAATGATCGGCATATTCTGCTGCAACTGGGTCAGGATATTTGGGTCGACTGGGAAGTTATCCAATACCACTTTCCCCGCTTGCTGCGCCTGATTCAACGAGCCAAGCAACATATTTTCTAATTCGTTATTAATGGTATAAACCGCCAGGTTTTTGTCATCGCCATTGATACCATTGACGATACCGGTACGTAATGCGTAACGCACATCAGAGGTGAGGAGCAGTGAATCTTTGGTGATAGTGGCACTTTCTACTAAGGTGGTGGCGATGGTGACAATATCTTTCAGCGACACATTTTCGGTTAATAGTTGACGATACACCTTCAGCAATTGGCTAAAATTCAATCCGGCAGCCAAATCTTCAGCCAAACGTGGCGACAGCGACTCAAGCCGTTGGTGTAATTGGGTTATATCATCATAATTAAACAGTTCAGATAAATGGTCACGTACCACTTTATTCACATGGGTCGCGACCACACTGGCACAATCCACCACCTGATAACCGAAGTTTAGTGCCGTGGGTTTATCTTCCGGCGCTACCCATACCACGGCCAGGCCGTAAGTCGGATCGATTGCTAGTACACCATCAACCTCGCCGTATTGTTCCGCTGTTGGAATCGCCATCAGTCTATCAATATAAACATCGCCACCGGCGACTTTGACACCATTAATATTGATGGTGTATTGGGACGGTTTTAAGCGGAAGTTTTCCCGTACTTTGACTTCCGGTAATAGAATTCCGCAGGTTTCGGAGATAATTTGCCGCACCCCTCGCAGCCGCTGAATCAGCGGTCGGCCTTTTGATTCATCGACCAGTGTGACCAGCTTATAGCCCAAATTCAGGCCGATAGGTTCAACTATCGGAATATTTTCCCAGTTGAGGTTCAGGGCATTATCTTCAGAAATGGCTTGGTCGAGGATTGTAAGATCGGGCTCAGCATCCGCTTGCTGAATTTTTTTACTTTGCTGCCAAGCGGCGAACAGGAGTAATCCGGTGAAGCTGAGAAAGGCAAGATGGGGCATCCCCGGCACAATGGCGAGTATGAACATCACGAATGCCGCAGCATACAAGATGGTCGGTTTTGCCAACAACTGATCTTTAATTTCATCAGTCATGTCACCGCCATCACTCACCCGAGTGACAATAATTGCCGCCGCGGTTGCTAATAACAGGGACGGAATTTGTGCCACCAGACCGTCACCAATAGTCAACAATACATATTGTTGAAACGACTGGCTGGCGCTGAGATCGTATTTAAAGATACCGATACAGATACCGCCGATCACGTTGATCACCAGAATCATAATACCGGCGATGGCGTCACCGCGAACAAACTTGGATGCTCCATCCATCGCACCGTAGAAGTCAGCTTCGCTGGCCACTTCTTTACGGCGCAAGCGCGCTTGCTCCTGATTGATTAACCCGGCATTAAGGTCGGCATCAATCGCCATCTGTTTACCCGGCAGTGCGTCCAAGGTAAAGCGGGCCGACACTTCAGAAATTCGCTCAGCACCCTTGGTTACCACCACAAAGTTGATTGTCGGGGTGGTATCAGAAGAGGAGCGGCAAGAGATTGTGGCGCAACTGAATGGGCAAACCATCTTTTCGCAGCAATCCTTTATTTCAATTCCCTCTAACAGCAAAAGTGGCGGCGGCAAGTTCTCTGACAGCATTGATGGTAAGGAGCAAGCGAAAGAGACCAAAAGTAATCTGGCAGTTGAGGTGCCGGAACCGGAGCAATCTCTGGAAGAGGTGGTGGATAAATCACGTAAAGAAATGGAAGAGTTATCACGCATCATTATGCAAATTACTTCTGCCTACGATGCGCAATCCAACCTGCAAATGGAAGTGGTGCCACAAGGGCTACGTATTTTGATTCAGGATGATAAGCAGCGCGATATGTTCCAGCGCAGTAGCGCGGTACTGACGCCGTTCTTCAGCCGTCTACTGGCTGAGTTGGCTCCGGCATTTAATGAGATGGACAATAAAATCATTATTACCGGCCATACCGATGCTTCCCGCTACCGTGATCAGGTGTTGTACAACAACTGGAATCTGTCGGGTGAGCGGGCGTTGATGGCCCATAAAGCGTTGGTAAAAGGTGGGTTAAGTGAGGCGCGAGTACTGCAAATCAATGCGATGGCAGACCAGATGTTACTGGACCCTGCTGAACCTCTTGCGGCGAAGAACCGCCGTATTGAAATTATGGTCTTAACCAAAACGGCTTCAGACACCTTATATCAGTTCTTTGGCAACCACGGAGAGAATGTAGTGAAACCGGCAGCGAAAAAAGCCGGATAGTTATGTTCATCTTTTCACCGCCCAGTCTACCCTCGAACCTTCAGGACTGGGCGGTGCTTTTTAATACA
This sequence comes from Yersinia sp. 2542 StPb PI, assembly GCF_048593855.1. Classification (NCBI taxonomy): domain Bacteria; kingdom Pseudomonadati; phylum Pseudomonadota; class Gammaproteobacteria; order Enterobacterales; family Yersiniaceae; genus Yersinia; species Yersinia sp. 2542 StPb PI. The sequence goes on along the minus strand of NZ_JAZGQA010000213.1, from coordinate 1,350 downwards.
ATGACTTAACTTAAGTGGCCATATCTGCACGCTGAATTCGGGCGGCAAACCTAACGTGGTGTGATAGTGACGGTATTTCCATGGGTAGCAATGGTGACACGTTGCCCCGGTTGGAATTGGGTAACGCCCTGAGCTTGAACCACCAGGAAGGTGGTACCGTTATCGCGGCGCACTTCCAGTTCAACACCACTACTGCGATTCATCATACTCTGGACTTGTTGGCCTACTACGCCACCGGCAACGGCACCTGCTGCGGTTCCGAGACGGCGACCCGTACCGCCGCCAATGGTGTTACCCAGAAAACCACCCACCACAGCCCCACCTACCGCACCCGCAACATTATTCCCATCTCCGCCCTGAATAGTGACCGGACGGACAGAAACCAAGGTTCCGTAAGTCACAGCTTGGGCCTGGCCGGCCTGAGAACTGCTAAAAGTATCGCCCGAAAGGGTATTATTATTGGCGCAACCACTGAGAGTGGCGATGGCGAGGGTTACAACAATGAATGGTTTTATCATAAAGACCCTTCCTACTTGAAGTTGCTAACTTATAACCGATTGAATATTGACCGGTAAAATAATCATAGCACGACTTATTTGCTTATTAATTGATAGATAGATAAAAAGTAGAGTTAACTCAAATTTTATAGGACGATTAGCCCCAATCAGAGGGCATGTTATCGTCTCTCTGGCCGACAATTTACCGGCGAAAGTAAAATCACGGCAGCGGAAGCACATTTAACTCTGCGTAAAGTGCAATTTATAACCTAATACACCGATAACAGATTATCCCTCTGGCAAGTATTCGCTATCACTGTCATCGCTATGATCCATTTTGTAACATTAAGATTTATCATTAAAAATGACAAAACAGGCTGTTAGAGTTCTCAAACTGAATGAAATTGATAAGAATCCGATTTTCTGGCTGATGTAACAATTCGCACTAGGAATAATGGTTAAATTAATAACTAATCACCTTGTATGATTTATATCCGCAGGTCTGGTTGGTTTCATTTTTTATAAAATGTTCAGGGAAGGGCTAATGGTTAACACTTTTTAGGTAGAATAATGACCTAATGAAATGTTAAAAAAATCAGTTTTAGTTAATAATTGATAGCAACATGGCGACCTAAAGATTGTTTTTCGTACAGATTTTTACCGCTGGTGGTGAGTATCGACAAGCGTCAGGCCCCGCAAGGGTTTGTCGCATTTTGACCGTATTTCAAAGTGTGTTAATTCAACGTTTTCAATGGCAAATTACATTATGATGATCAATTAAATTCACTTAAAAAAGGGAAATGATGCATTTCATCTTTAAGTTGGATGGAATTTTCATTTCCAGTTAAATAAC
>NZ_JAZGQA010000212.1:0-7124 GCF_048593855.1 Yersinia sp. 2542 StPb PI | reverse complement strand
CGCGCATAAGCTGGTATTCTTGTAAGTCTTTTTCACAAAAGTGTTAACGTGCTACAATTGAATTTGATATATGTCAACAAAGCGTAGTTTTGTTGGGTGGTAGATTCGGCTCACACTGTTATATTGCTGTTAATAGGGTTAGGATATGCGCCGCTTTTGTCACCTTTGGGGCTGTAGGGAGTAACACCCCGACCAAGCTAGTGATGTTGTTGACGTTGATGGAAAGTGCATCAAGAACGCGTTTACGTACTTTAGTCATGTGATGAACGGGATGACGAGTAACAAGTCAATAAAAATCCTAATATAACAAAGACTTCTGTACTTCCTATTTCTATTTTGTTGGCAATTTTAGGTAGCAAACATGCAGACCCCGCACATTCTGATCGTAGAAGACGAGATAGTTACTCGTAACACCCTGAAGAGCATTTTCGAGGCGGAAGGCTATGTAGTTCATGAGGCCAATGATGGCGCAGAAATGCACCACATTCTGTCTGAGAATGATATCAACTTAGTTATCATGGACATCAATCTGCCGGGCAAGAATGGCCTGTTGCTAGCACGAGAACTTCGTGAACAAGCAAGTGTTGCCCTAATGTTCCTGACAGGTCGTGATAACGAAGTAGATAAGATCCTTGGCTTGGAAATTGGCGCTGATGATTACATCACCAAACCTTTCAATCCGCGCGAATTAACCATTCGGGCACGTAACTTACTGTCACGCACCATGAATTTGGGTAGCGTGGGTGAAGAGCGCCGCTTGGTTGAGAGTTACAAATTTAATGGCTGGGAGCTGGATATCAATAGCCGCTCACTGATAAGCCCTGCTGGCGAGCATTATAAGCTGCCACGTAGTGAGTTCCGCGCCATGCTGCACTTCTGTGAAAACCCAGGCAAAATTCAATCCCGTGGCGAATTGTTGAAGAAAATGACCGGCCGTGAGCTGAAGCCTCATGACCGTACTGTTGACGTGACTATCCGCCGCATTCGTAAACATTTTGAATCCACGCCGGACACACCAGAAATCATCGCCACTATCCATGGTGAAGGTTACCGTTTCTGTGGTGACCTGGAAGAGTAAACCTCTGCCTGCTATCCACAGTAAAAAGCCAGCATTCTATGCTGGCTTTTTTATATCTATCCAATTTTTACCACGGCATAATCGGAACGGCGCTGATCGCATTTTTCGGCGAGCCGTCGACAACGCGATCGGAATAGGTCAGATAGATTAAGGCATTACGCTTTTGATCATAGAAACGCACTACCTGTAACTTTTTAAACACCAAAGAAGTCCGTTTCTGGAAAACCACTGTACCTTCGGATTTTTTATTCTTAATTTTGTCACTCAGCTCAATCGGCCCCACTTGCTGACAGGAAATTGCTGCATCAGACGTATCCTCTGCCAACCCCAATCCACCTTTGATGCCCCCGGTTTTAGCGCGGCTGATATAACAAGTTACATTTTTAACATCGGGGTCGTCGAAGGCTTCAACCACGATTTTATGATCTGGCCCGAGCAGTTTAAAGACCGTATCGACAGAGCCAATTTCCTCTGCATGAGCAGTTATGGCCCCAAATGAAAGCAGACAACCAAGGAATATCCAATTCTTTTTCATACACTTACTCCATTCCGCTGAATAACGTTACTCAGCGTTAACTATTTGTACTAAAAATAAAATATTCGTTAAAAAGACATTTTATAAATCTTAGGTTCTTTTTTAACACACTATGCCACAAAATTCTTAAGCAGTCGGGAACATAAAAAGTTGCTACTATTCGCCAGAGCTATTCTTTTCATATGACTAACACCCTAAATTTAGGCCGCTTTACGAGGAAGATCTATGGATCAAGCCAGTATCATTCGTGATTTGCTTAGCTGGCTAGAAAGTCATTTAGACCAGCCTTTAGCACTGGACAATGTTGCTGCCAAAGCCGGCTATTCTAAATGGCATTTGCAGCGAATGTTCAAGGATGTCACCGGGAATGCTATCGGTGCCTATATCCGTGCCAGAAGGTTATCTAAAGCCGCTGTAGCGTTACGATTAACCAGCCGTCCTATTCTGGACATTGCCCTACAATATCGCTTTGATTCGCAGCAAACCTTTACCCGGGCATTTAAAAAACAGTTTGCGCAAACACCGGCGCTGTACCGACGGGCAGAAGATTGGCACTCGGCTGGCATTTGCCCACCGATTCGGCTGGGGGAATATACGCTACCTCAACCTGAATTCATCACCTTGCCTGAACAGCACCTGATTGGTCTGACACAAAGCTACTCTTGTACGCTTGAACAGATATCAACTTATCGTACTGAACTACGTTCGCATTTTTGGCAACAATATCTCGGTGATGCCGATCACTTGCCGCCAGTGCTCTATGGTTTACATCACTCCCGCCCTAATCAGGAGAAAGATGATGAGCAGGAGATTTTCTATACCACCGCCATTGAGCCACAACATGTTCCGGGCAATGTGCCGGAAGGGCAACCGGTTATCTTGCAAGGTGGCGAGTACGTGCAGTTCAGCTATGAGGGGCCGCTGGAGGGATTGCAAAACTTCATTCTGACACTCTATGGCACCAGTCTGCCGCAATTAGGGCTAACCCGCCGGCGAGGGTACGATATAGAGCGCTTCTTCCCGCAGGGGAGGCCGAAAGACGGGCCTCCAACCTCGTTGAAATGTGAATATCTCATTCCTATCCGTCGTTAACGCTGTAACTCATCAAGTGCTGGCATATCCAAGTGAGCGGTATCGCCAGCACTTTCAATGACCCAGCCAGAGGCCAGCCAAGGGCTTTCTTGATAATCAACCCGTGATAACGAACAGTTGCGCAAACGCAGACGCCGTTCGGCATGCGCGGGCAGACCCAGTAATGTACTCAACAAACATCCCAGCGCCATACCATGGCTAACTAACAGTGGCTTGCTGCCAGCAGGTAACTTCAGACAGCTATCCAGCGCTGCATGCATACGGCTACCCAGTTCAGTCATCGACTCACCTTCAGGAATACGCCCGCCCTCGGTACCATTAACCATCTGCTTACGCCACTGCTCTTCTTCCACCGATAAGCTTTCAATGGGGCGCGCCTCCAACACGCCCATATTCAGCTCACGCAGGCGTGAGTCTGTCACCATGGTTAGGCCGCAAGCATCAGCAATAATTTTAGCTGTCTGCTGTGTGCGGCCAAGGTCGCTGGTAATAATATGGGTGATACCCTGGCTGCTAACCCGTTGCGCAACCAAGTTGGCCTGACGGATACCGATGTCGGTCAGAGGACTGTCTGATTGGCCCTGAATGCGGCGTGAGGCATTCCAGAGGGTTTCACCGTGACGCACGAGATATACCTGTAACATGTCGTTTTTCCGTTATACTGCGTAAAATAGGCACAAAAACCATTACTTTAGATAAACCCAAAGACGTTGGCGTGGCAGATAGACAGCTAACAGCCCTGCTGCTTCAACTCCCAAGGGAATAGGATACTAGACTCATTATGTACCATGTTGTTGCCGCAACTACCAACCCTGCAAAGATTAAGGCTATCACTCTCGCCTTCGATGATGTTTATGGCCCCGGCCAGTATCGTATTGAAGGTGTCAATGTCGATAGCGGTGTTCCCCTGCAACCCATCGGCAGTCTTGAGACACACAGTGGCGCCAGACAGCGTGTGAGTAACGCACGTAAGATTCGCCCTGAGGCTGATTTTTGGGTTGGGGTTGAAGCCGGTATTGAAGATAATATGACCTTTGCCTGGATGGTAATTGAACACTTACAGTTACGGGGAGAATCCCGTTCTGCCAGCTTAATGCTGCCCGACATTATATTGCATGGGATTCGCCAAGGCCGTGAGCTGGGCGACGAAATGGCAGTTTTAACCGGCATATCGAATGTAAAACATCAGGGTGGTGCCATCGGTATTTTTACCGACGGTAAATTGACCCGCACCAGTGTTTATCACCAGGCACTGCTGTTAGCGCTGGTACCATTTCACAACGAAATATATCAACGCCCGGCACCGTAATACTAAACTCAGGAAGGCTTTACATCGTTTGTCAATAATTGGGTCTCAAGCCAGCTTTTGAGCTGTGGCGGGGCCGTTTTCAAGCTGTTAGAGCCACGGGTAATGGTCGCGATACCTGCACCTAACTGGGTTTTCAATTCACGCTGACTTAATTCCCCGCGCATTAACTCCTCAATGATACGTACCCGGGTACCCAGAGCCGTGCGCTCATCCGGTGTCAGCATCAATTGCAGCAAGGGCAAATGCAGGTCTTGCGCAATCGCGTTTTCCAATAGCGCAACAAAGCTCAGCCAGTGCTGATTATCTTCTGGGGATAACGCCGGATCTGGCGCGAAAGCAGTATTAACCGGGCTGTGGATATTAGGCATGTTTATTTCGTCAGCCGACAGATCATCGGTCAATCGTAGTTTTGTCATGATAGATACCCAAGGTACTATTTAACTAGTACGAGAGCATACCATAACGTGAGATATAGCCAAAGAACTTGGCGTTGCAGAGCTGCCAGTAAACAAGCCTGCAACGCCAAGGTAGTAAGCGCCGCTAACACCGCCACAGCGTCAAGGACGAAGAGTAACCCCAAAGTCATTGGCGTCGCAGGCAGGCAGCGAGCAAACCCCGATGAGCTTACACAAGTAAGTGATTCGGGTGCGCGAGCGCCGCTAACACCGCCGCAGCGTCCAGAACGAAGGAGTATCCTCAAAGTCATTGACGTTGCGGCAAGGCTGCAAGCGAGCAAACCCCGATGAGCTTACACAAGTAAGTGATTCGGGTGCGCGAGCGCCGCTAACACCGCCGCAGCGTCAAGGACGAAGAGGATTAGTAACGCCGCTGCCACTCGGCATCACTCAGCACCTTCGCTGGGCGATTCATAAAGTGCCGATAAAAGGCATCGTATGCCAACACATTTTTCACATAGCCACGGGTTTCTGAGAAAGGAATACTCTCGATGAATGCCACTGCATCCACTTGCCCGCCACTGTTACCTAACCAGGTATTCACCCGCGATGGGCCGGCGTTATAGGCGGCACTGGATAAGATACGGTTGCGCCCGAACTGCTGGTAAACCTCTTCCAGATAGCTGGTACCGATCTCAATGTTTGTAAGCGGATCCAGTAATTGGCTGCTATTGACATAACCACTGATATTATTGAGTTTTACTGTGTGTTCAGCGGTACGCGGCATCACCTGCATTAACCCCGTCGCCCCTACTGGTGACTGTGCTTTCGGGTTCCAGGCACTTTCCTGACGGGCAATAGCCATGGCATAACTTGGGGTTATCCCTTTGCCTTCTGTCGCCTGACGGAACTCCTTTGGCCATGCCAGCGGGAAGCGCTCTTCCAGATGGTCCCACAATTTGGCAACGATGGTGGCCTGTACGCTTAAGTCCGCCCACTTCTGGTTAAAAGCGTAGCGCGCCAGTGCTTCCTGTTCCGGCTTACTGCGGCTAGCGACCAGATAGCTCCACTCGTTACGGGCCAGATTGTCCATATTCCAGTACATCAATTCACGCACCCGGATAATTTCCGGCCGCTGTGCTAACGATGCATCCGGTTTGGTCGCTACCTCAACATTAATGGGGTAAGGAACGCCCAACTTTTGAGCTGCAACCATCGGGTAAAAACCACGTTCCTGCATCAGGCTGCGCAGGATAGCTTCGCCCTCGGTTTTTTTACCTTGTTCCAATAACAGCGATGCACGCCAGTAGCGCCATTCATCTTTATCTTGCGCATCGGCCGGTAAGCGTGCCAGCCAGGTCGCTAACCCCTGGCGATCGCCACTGCCCAGAGACATGCGAATACGCCGCTCCAGCAACGACGTTGAATGGCTACGCAAGGTGACTTGATCTCGCCATTTGGCCTGATCGTAAGTCGCATCGGTCCCCATCAAACGCCAGGCCACCGCCTCTTCCAGCTCCAGCTTTTCGCTATCACTCATTTTTTGTAGCCGGGCCAAGGTCGGGATCATCGCTCGCGCGTTCTCCACGTCTTGGCGAGCCAAACGGGTAAAAGCAATGATGGTGGCAGAACGGGTAAAATCTGTCGGCCCGACCGTACGGGCAAAGCTTTCAACACTGGCCGGGTCACTTTGCAGTTTTGCCAGTGCAGTACCCATGGTCTGATAATCCGCTGGCAGTTGTTTAAGTAAATAACTCACTAAACTGGCATTACCCTCTTTCAAGGCTAACTTCATCCGCGCCAGTGTTGCCAGTGGGGTTTGATGCCCGGCTTGTTGCCAGACACTGAATAATTTAGTGCAACTGCCCGGAAGTGTCTGGCCGTTCAGCCAAATTTCACTCGCACCATCCCAGGCCACCTGCTGTTCGCCAGTGGCCCATTTGGCATAGTAATAGTTACAACGGGCTGCAACCGGCTTCGGTGCTGTCGGGCTGAATGCCAATAACCCCCGCCAATCTTCCCGGCGAGCCAGTTCATTAACAAAACGGGATGACAGTGAACGTGCTGGCGGCAAGGTTGGATTACGGCTAAGGAAATCGTTCACTTGCACCGCGCTCACCTGGCTCAGGTCTTGCGTTAACTGGCGGTACTCCAGATATGGGTACAGGGGATAATCACGCAACGTGGGCATCAGTTGTGTCACTGTGTCCATCTGATTGCTGTCCCAGGCCAGTTTAACTTGCTGATAGCGTTGCCGTTGGGCATCAATGGAGTCAGCGAATGCCACTCCTGAAGTCGTCACCAGACACACGCCAATCGCCAGATATCGCCACTTGTCCATACTTACTATTTCCTCACTGGTTGTTGGCTACTGCACTTTACTTATCGCCACATCATTATATCGCTTACCGCAACCTCTGATTAGCATATGCCCGATTAGTTCCGGCAGCAGAACATACTAACGAAGAGTTTCACCTGATAGCCAGTAATAACATAAAGCAATAGGAGCTGAAGATTAATCACTTGGTGTTATCACTTAATACCCGCGAAACATTCAACACCCGCAAGAAGATCAATAGCAGAATAGTTCAGCCTGTAACTACTTACTATTCACAAGGTTACCAACAATATGTTGCTAAATGTTTCTTGTTTATTATCTAAGATCAAGGCACTGCTTTGATAAAAATCGACTATCCTTGCTTAATATAACTATGT
>NZ_JAZGQA010000211.1:0-7164 GCF_048593855.1 Yersinia sp. 2542 StPb PI | reverse complement strand
CTATTCAATAGGGCAAATAGCGCCCTGTTATCCCCCGTTATTCCAGCCATCATAAATTCCATTTTATGTGTAAACTTTTCAATTCTCTGGCCGATAACCCCTGTAACGACACTTGAATATTAAGGATTAGACATGGCAAGTATCAGTTCTCTGGGTATCGGTTCAAATTTGGAGCTAGGCACTTTACTGGATAAATTAAGTGCCGGGGAACAAACCCGCTTAACTCCGCTAACCAACCAGCAGACCAGTTATAAAGGCAAGCTTACTGCCTATGGCGTGTTACAAAGCGCTCTGGCTAAAGTCGAAACGGCATCTGCAGCACTAAAAAAAGCCGATACCCTAGCTACGACCTCTGTTAACAGCACCAATACCGCTTTTGCCGCCACTACCAGCAGTGGTGCGACGGCAGGTAATTACACGATTGAAGTGACTAATCTGGCTAAAGCGCAATCATTACTCTCTTCTGATGTGCCGAACGCCACAGATAAACTGGGTAATAGTAACGACAGCCGGACAATTACTATCACTCAACCCGGTCAAACAAAACCACTGGAAGTAAAACTGACCAGTGAGCAGACCTCCTTGACCGGTATTCGCGATGCGATTAATAAACAAGAAGGTAGTGTCAGCGCCAGTATCATGAAAGCGGATGATGATACTTACTATCTCGCATTAACCTCCAAGGAAACAGGGACGAAGTCAGAAATGACAGTCAGTGTTTCTGGTGATGACACTTTAAACAACTTTTTGAACTACACCCCAAGCACCACCGGTGGTAGTGGCGCTTTAACGCAAAAAGTAAAAGCTGAAGATGCAACACTGACAGTAAATGGCGTATCCATTACCCGTCAAAGCAATACCATTACTGATGCACCACAAGGCGTTACACTCAGCCTGAAAGCCTTAACAAAAAAAGATGAACCTGAGCAACTGACAATTACACGTGACTCCACCGCGACCAAAGCTGCGATTCAAACATTTGTCGATGCGTATAATTCATTACAAACCACGTTTGCTTCTTTAACCAAATATACTGCGGTTGAAGCGGGTAAGGATCAATCAACCAGTAATGGCGCATTAGTTGGCGATGGCACATTGCGCAGCATCCAAACGCAATTGAAGAGCCAATTAGCCTCTGCCCAGGCCGGTGATGTGAAAACCCTGGCAGCGATGGGTATTACTCAAGATCTTGATGGAAAATTAGTCATTGATTCGAAGAAACTTGATAAAGCACTGACTGACCAGCCGAATAACGTAACAGCATTTTTTGTCGGCGATGGCAAAACCACCGGTTTCGCCACTCAGATGGATAACCTGCTAAATACCGCACTGGATTCCACCAAAGGCTCATTAAAGACAGCCACTGATGGTATTAACAAGACATTAAAATCATTAGAGAAACAGGTTACCTCAACCACTGATAGCATTAATGCCACCATTGAACGCTATAAGGCACAATTTACCCAGTTGGACAAATTGGTGAGTTCATTAACCAATACCGGTAATTTCTTAACTCAACAATTCTCTTCATAAAGGATAGAGCATGTACAGCCGATCAGGGGTTCAAGCTTACGCAAACGTAGGAGTCGAAAGTGGTGTAATGAGTGCCAGCCCTCATCAATTGATCGTGATGCTCTTCGACGGGGCGCAAAGCGCCCTGGTTCGTGCTCGCATCTTGATGAGTCAGGGAGATATTCCGGCCAAAGGTGCTGCACTGTCAAAAGCCATTAATATTATTGATAATGGGCTGAGTGCAGGACTGGATATGGAAAAAGGCGGTGAGCTGGCACAGAATTTGTCAGCTTTATATGACTATATGTCGCGGCGCTTGCTGCATGCCAATTTGCATAATGACGAACAGGCAATTAATGAAGTGTCTGCTTTGCTCGAAAATATTGCAGACGCCTGGCGGCAGATCGGCCCCAATTATCAACCTGATTAGGACCCCATTTAATGGAACGTCACCAGCACCTTTTGTCCGAATATCAACAAATCCTGACACTCAGTGAGCAAATGCTTGCATTGGCAACTGAGGGGAATTGGGATGCGCTGGTTGATCTCGAAATGACTTACCTTAAAGCGGTAGAAAGCACGGCAAACGTCACTATATCCTCATGCTCATCTCAGGTGTTGCAGGAGCTGTTACGTGAGAAATTGAGAGCTATTTTGGAAAATGAAATAGAAATTAAACGTCTATTACAGTTACGCCTGGATGCACTCAGTGAATTAGTCGGGCAATCAACCCGACAGCAAGCTGTTAATAATACTTATGGTCAATTCCCTGATCATGCATTGCTGCTGGGTGAAACACAGTAGCGGTCAGTTACCGAAAACGATTACACCTTTTGTTGTAAAGAAATTACATGTCACTGCAATTATTAACATGCCAATTAATTTTTATTGTCATTGTTTTTAACATGGAATTATATTGACAGTAACAATCACTCATATCGAGCTGGCTATTATTCTCACCCTTAATATTTTTCGCTAAAATAGCCAGTTACTGTAAATTTTCTATTAAAATGAGTTGCTACTCTGCCACTCAAAGCGTAAAGATATTCTCAGGCTAAAATTGTGAAATGAATATCGATGGAACGTACAATTAATTTTTGCCCCGGTGTGGGTAGCTCGGCACATGTTATTCAACACACAGAGCTGCTACTCACCTCCGTCTATATTGAGCATCCATTGCTCATTATGGTTAACCGTGGGTACAAAATCATTCGCTGGGATAATCAGGAATGTATTATACAGGCCGGTGAAATAGTCGCGGTGAGTAGTGGCCAAACAGTTGATGTAATAAATGGCTTATCTGACGACGGACTATTTTTTAGCCACCAACTTCGCTGTGATCCCCGTTTGATTGCCACCTTTGCCAATCATCCAGCATCCGCTGGTCTTGGGTATGTTCCCGGCGTTATGCCGGTACGTAATTTAGCACCTGAATTCATCAATACATTCGGCAATACGTTTAAAGCAATATCTGACATTGGTGATATTCCGCCAACTATCGTCAGACACCGCATGCTTGAATTGTTACTTTGGTTGGCTCAGCGTGGCGTTAAATTTATATTAAATGAAAGTGATTCGTTAAGTGAGAGAGTGCGCCGTTGTTTGGCGACTGATCCATACAAAATATGGTCGGCATCACAAGTTGCAGACCATATGGCGATGAGCGAAGTTGTATTACGCCGAAAATTAGCTGCCGAAAAAATACTATTACGTGACTTAATGATTGATGTCCGCATGACCAGTGCATTGCGTTTATTGCAAGGTACTGATTGGCCAATATCATTAATAGCCAGCCAAGTGGGCTACGAGAGTGCATCACGTTTTGCTGAACGTTTTCGCAAACGTTTTGGTTTTGCACCCACCGCCATCCGTGGGCACCATCGCTTACATCCGACAGATAATGATCCACCCCCTGATAACTATCATCGCTATTTAGACCTGCATGCGTCTGATTTAGGGCCAATATGAACCTATTGAGATGATACTTTTAATAATTCCCGATATGGCCTGTTTAATGCCGGTCAGTAAATCCGCTGCATCCCATTCGACTCATCAAGTCCTTTTAACCGCCTAAAAATCGGGCTGCTAAATACTGCTTTTAGATATTCTGCACGTTAAAACATTTTTTTTCTGACTGTGATTGGTTTTTTCATCCAACAATTCCAATGCAATATAAAACAAAGCTTTTACAATCATGTAATTACATACAACCTACTGAAAGATAGGGGAATATGCTGATTATGTCAGTACATTCTATGATTATAAGTAATTAAATAATAAACTTCCGGGATGGCTATGATGCTAAGTAATCTATTCGGGCTAAAAAACCGCTATCCTTTGCATATCCAGATAGCCGCTCTCTTCACCTTGTTGATCGTCTCAATAGGTACCGTCATTATTATTTTTGGTCATAGCCAACTGACTAAATTGACTGAAATCAGCACCAATCGGCAGTATCAAAAAACCGGAGAGGCGATTGCCGCTGAATTGGATGCCGTAACACGACCAATGATAATGTCGGTTAATATTCTTGCCAGTATGCAAATCACAGAACTATCGACCCTTGAACAACGAATGGCCTTTGTCGATAAATTTATTGAAATTCTGAAGCAGAATAGTTATGCCAGTGCCGTGTATAGCGCCTACGCTAATGGTGATTTTTTTATGCTGCGGCGTTTAACGGAAGCTAACCGTACATTATTCCATGCCCCTGAAGATGCCGAATGGATGGTTCAAAGTAATCGTTTTCTTGATAGTTTACCGGAGAAACGTTTTATTTATCTTAATAAGCAGCAGCGAGTGATTGCTGTTATGCCGCGTGAAAATGATAACTACGATCCACGGCGGCGGGATTGGTTTATTCTGGCCGCCGCAAGTCCTATGCTGATCACCTCTCCTATTTATATTTTTAAAGGCACCGGAGAAGTCGGTTTTACTTATAGCCGTCAGGCTGAGAATAAACAGACAATCATTGGATTGGACGTTTCCCTGGCTTCACTTTCGCAATTTTTAATAAAACAAAATCTGCCGCCAGGTAGCCAGGCCATTATTATTAATTCCCATGGTGAAGTTATCGCTAGCCTGCCAAAACCTAAAGATAAGGCGGCAGATAACACCAGTGCAGACCGGCAAATCCCTGTATTGCAAGTTTTGCTCAATAGTCAAAAAAATAGTCAGACAGCTAGCAACTCACCGGTAAACAATGCTAATCGTAGTATCATGTTTGAAGCACAAAATCAGCGCTGGTTCGGCTCAGTTGTTGAGATTAATAGCAACGGCAATGCCTATCAGTTGATTATTGCGACACCCGCCAGCTATCTGACAGCCGATGCAAATTCTATTCGTAATCACTCAACCTTTATTGCGTTTATTCTGTTAATGCTCAGCTTGCCGTTAGTTTGGTATTTCTCCAGAAAAATATCCAAACCCCTTATTCGTCTACGCCAGGACGCGGATTCCATCAGTAATCTCCATTTCGAAGAGCGCGAATTAGAACGCTCTGTGATTGAGGAAGTTGACGAGCTCCACAAATCAATGTCAAAAATGAAATCAACACTGAAGCAGTTTATTTCGATGGGAAATATGCTGACAGCAGAAAGTAATTTCTTCCGGCAGATGCAAGGGCTATTAAGTGAAACCACGGAAATTGCTGCCATGACCGGAGGGATTATTTTTCTGTCAGATAAAGATGAGGGAACCTTCACACCAACGGCATTTCGCTGGAATGGTGAAAATATCCCGGTAGCAGAAATGTCCTCATTACAAATTAAAGAAGACAATCTCACGACTTTCCTACCGGTACTCGAAGGGAAAACCATTGTAGGAACGCTCAATAAAGATAATATCTTTAGCCAATTACATGACTTCCTACAACCTTATTTGCCCCTACGCTTTGTTGCCGTACCGATGAAGACCCATGATAACCAATTGCTCGGATTCCTACTGTTATTTAACCCTTATGAGCTAAATGCTGAGCGTGAACGCTCAAAAATTCAATTAGTTAATGCCCTGGTGGGCAGTTTATCAGTTTCAGTAGAAACACAGCGATTATTGCAAGAGCAAAAAAACCTGCTCAACGCATTTATTGAGCTTATTGCCGGAGCTATCGATGCCAAAAGTGCCTATACCGGTGGGCATTGCCAGCGTGTGCCTGAAATAACTAAAATGCTCGCCCGTGCCGCAGTCAATATTAAACAGGGGCCTTTCGCCAACTTTACGTTATCAGAAAATGAGTGGGAAGAGCTACATACAGCCTGCTGGTTACATGACTGTGGCAAGATTACCACCCCGGAATTTGTAGTCGATAAATCAACAAAACTGGAGCTAATTTATGATCGCATCCATGAAATACGCATGCGGTTTGAAGTCTTAAAACGTGAGAAAGAAATCGCCTTCTTACGCCAATATGGTGCAATGAGCGCCAGTGAAGCCGATCAACAGTTGTTAGCTGAAGAATTACGCCAATTAGATGAAGATTTTTACTTTATTGCCAACTGCAATGTGGGTGGCGAGTATATGTCTGACGAAGCTATCGCGCGTATCCAGCAAATTGCCGCTTACCATTGGACTCGCACATTAGATGATAATGCAGGTATCGCCCAAGAAGAGCGAGTACGTAAAGCCAGACAACCCGCCGCTCCACTACCGGTACAGGAGCCAATGCTGGCGGATAAAGATGAACATATTATTTACCGTGATAATAAAAATAAGCGCCCGGAATATTTTGATTTCAAAGTACAGGAACCGAGGTTCCTCTATAACCGTGGCGAAATTTATAACCTCAGTATTCGCCGTGGCACCCTGACAGACGAGGATCGCTATAAAATAAACGAGCACATCATGCAGACCATCGTGATGTTAAATAAACTCCCCTTCCCACGAACCATGGCAAATGTCCCGGTGATTGCGGGTGGGCATCATGAACGCATGGACGGTAAAGGGTATCCTTATCAGCTCACCTATAAACAGATGAGTATTCCGGTGAGGATGATGGCCATAGCTGACGTATTTGAGGCTCTGACGGCTGCCGATCGACCTTATAAACCAGGGAAGTTGTTGTCCGAAGCCCTCAATATCATGGTCAACATGGTGAATGAGAATCATCTGGACCGGGAACTGTTTATTTTGTTCCTGCAATCGGGTATCTGGCACGAATATGCCGTTGCTTATCTACAAACAGATAAAATTGATCCAATTGATATTCCTGCATTATTGCAAAAAATTGGCCACCAGAATATCTCATTGGCAAAGACAGGATAACGACAAGGCGTGTTATTTTCCTGAGCGGTGAGTGTTATTTTTTAATCCATTCACCGCTCTCATTTTTACGATAGCTTTGTTTTACCGCACTCCAGGCGACTTTATGGGCAGTCGCTTCATGCGAGTCATCTCCGCGCCGTTCATCACTGTCCTGATATTGATCCCATGCACTGTTAAATGCCGCACGATATATATCTTGCGCATGGGCGGGGAGAACACTCCTCACTGGGTCTGGTAGTAATTCATTAGATTTATAAGGCATAACCCCTTCTTTTTCAGCTAATTACCAATACATAAACATATAGCTTACAGCGATAAATAAAATAATAATCCCGATTATATAACCTACCTTTGTCGGAAAAGCTTTCTCACCCGTTTTCGATGAGGGATCAC
>NZ_JAZGQA010000210.1:0-7207 GCF_048593855.1 Yersinia sp. 2542 StPb PI | reverse complement strand
AGTTCAGCAATAATGTCACGTTCGTTCGCTAACGATTTAAGTTTAGTCAACAGAGTCAGATCGGTAACCCATTCATGGCCTAGGTGACAATCCAGAAATGTCGATAACCGGGGATTAGCCTGCTGAATCCAGCGACGAGGTGTAACACCGTTGGTTTGATTAGTGAACTTCTCTGGCATTAAATGATAAAAATCGGGTACAAGATTCGATTTAATTAATTCCGAATGAAGTTTAGCCACTCCATTCACTTTGTGACTACCAATAATAGCAAGATAGGCCATGCGAACTTTCTTTTCAGGCGTCTCTTCAATCAAAGACATTGATGCTAATAAATCTGCACGTTCAGGACGCCATCTATGTATTTCCAGTAAGAAACAGCGGTTGATTTCATAGATAATTTGTAGATGTCGAGGCAGCAACAACTCGAATAAATTAACTGACCACTTCTCTAACGCCTCTGGCATTAAAGTATGATTGGTGTAGGCGCAAACCCGTTGTGTCAAATCCCAAGCGATATCCCAATCAACAGTATGTTCATCTACCAATATTCTCATTAGCTCAACAATAGCCAGGGCTGGGTGGGTATCATTAAGTTGAATGGCTACAAAATCCGGCAACTGGTTAATATCACTGGAAAGTAAGAAGAAATCATGCATGACATCACGTAATGTACAAGCCACCAGAAAATACTCTTGTGTTAAGCGTAATTCCTTCCCTGCCAACACTTCATCGGAGGGATAAAGCACTTTAGAGATATTTTCCGATGCTATTTTTTGATTAACAGCATTCAGATAATCACCATGATTAAAGATATGAATATCAAATGAATCTGAAGCGCAAGCACTATATAAACGCAATGAGTTTACGGTATGATTAATATAACCTGAGACCAGATAGTCGTGAGGCACACCAATAATTATTTTCCAATCCATCCACATTGGATTGTAATTTCCTTGCTGGTCCTCTATTTCGACTATGCGCCCATACAGCGGAATTATCATTGCCTGACTTTGATGTTCTATTAGCCAGGGTGAGTGTGCAGAGTGCCAATCATCAGGCTTCTCTATTTGTTGTCCATCCTGAATTTGTTGGTGAAACAAGCCATATTCGTATTTTATACCATGACCAGAGCCAGCAATATCCAAGGTTGCCATTGAATCAATGAAACATGCAGCCAGGCGCCCCAACCCTCCATTACCTAATGCTGCATCTTCTTCACTTTTTACAATAACTTCAAAATCTACCCCAAGAGATTCCAATGCGGCTTTAGCTATCTCCATCATCCCTTGATTTATTAAGTTATTCCGCAGAGATTGACCAATTAAAAACTCCATAGAAATATAATAGATACGTTTTTTTCTTGCCTGATGATGTCGTTCCCGGGTGTTAAAATAATCATCAGTTTGGTTACGTCGTACGACCAGTGCTAATGCACTAAAAATGTCACTGGATGATGCTGTTGATAGTATCACTCCGAGAGAATATTTCAGTTCATAAAGTATGCTATTACGTAGCTTACTGATCTGATTCTTATCTGAAGTCGATGGAGTATTTTTCATTTCTAGCCTATTTATAAGATTGAGTCGAAAAAATACAAATCAGTTAGGAATGAATCTCCTACCGACATCATATTTTGCTAATAGCCATAACATCATTAAGGCACAGAGATGAACCAATGTATTTAGCAACCATGCCCTATGCCATAAACCAAAATCAACTACCTGACTAACCAATAAGACCACATACACGTGGATAATAAAAACATACAAAGAATGTTGGCCTAATGTTATTAAAAACCAACCACATATCTTATTTATTGGTTTCCAAAAATAACTCAACACCAAATAACACGTTGTTAGCAGACTAAAATCATTAATAATACGCAGTGGACCTAGTGCATTCTTTTCAGCAAAGTTCAGATAGAACCAATTGAAATTTTTTGCATTTATGATATGGAGCATCGTGTTATAGGGCATAAATGGATTGGTATGATTCTGTGCAATAAACATCATTACTAATGTAAATAATACCACAACTGACAAACTCCAGAATCCAGCCTGAGTATGGGCTAAAGAAAGCAACTCTTCTTTGTACCAACCAATTGTCATTCCCAAGACATAAATAAATTGCCAAGCCAAAAATGGAAAAGCAAACTCAAACTCCGCTGATGTAACTCGTATCCCGGTAATATGGTAGGTGATATATAACGCCAAAGATAACAGCAGCAATACACCTACCCATCGGCGTTGCAATAAATAGATAAAAATAGGACTGGCCAACAGCAAATAGAAATACAGCCCCAAAATCTGGCTCTGATGAGGCCCGATCTGTAAGTAGAGCACCATGTTAAACCAAGATTCTTTTAGCTGGTCGTAAACTGGATATACCGTATAACTTACGTTTGAAAAGCGATCGGTAAAATGGGTTACTTCGAAAGTGTTTATGAACGTCAGTTTAGTTAGAAGTAAAATACTAAGGATGATCACTATATTAACTACATATATTTTTGCTGCTCGTCGATATAGTGCATAGCTTATAGTTAGCAGAACTTCTTTTTTTAAACGCTGGCGATTGATTACACCCAACATAAATCCCGAGAGAATAACAAACCCTTCAGCGCCGGTTGTCAGGCCAAAACGCTCCCAAGTAAAGATATTCAATAGCGACATCACTTCAATGTGGGCTACAACCATCATCACCAGAGCAATGCCCCGCAGCAGATCAATCCTTAAATCACGCTTATCTGATGATATATAACGAAACGATTTTACCCAAGCAAGTATTGCCCTACATTTATCTTCAAGTACAGAAAATGCGTGAATCATCCAATCACCCGCAAAAATTACCTGCCAATAAAAAGGGGTAGCATTTATTTATCAGCCTAACCCTATTTCCCGTTGAAAACATTAACGCCCTTTAACTGTAGAGCAATCCGGCAATTATGGTTAATAATCAGAATAATTTATGCGTAATGGGATACCTAAAAGATAACCCCTTAAATGGGTGCCACTTTCGAAGATTATCCAGCACCTTCTTCTTTAAGCTGTCGCACTCACCTTCAGGCTAAGTTATTTGCCGCAGGAGCGAACCAAATTCTACCGTCGTGAAGAACTATCTTTTAGTTGTAGCCAGGAGTCATGTCTTTATTGGGTGCCTGGTAAAAGAGACTCAATGGACCCGCTATTTAGCGTATTCATGAATGCTGCTCATAGTGCTTATCCTGCTACCTGCCATTATCTCTTTGCATAAATCCGTTAACATGCGTTCATCTCTTAATATTCAGATAGATGATCATGACCAACCCACAGACACGCTCGCAACTAGCTGCCGGAAAAACCAGCGGCCTTACACTTGTTTTAATTCTCAGTGCGTTAATGGCTATCACATCCTTATCAACCGATATCTATTTACCTGCCATGCCAGTCATGGCAATAGATTTGCAGGGCGATGTGGAATTGACTATCACCGGCTTTTTAATCGGCTTTTGTCTTGCCCAACTGATTTGGGGGCCAATTAGTGACCACTTTGGTCGACGCCTGCCACTGTTTATTGGCATGATATTGTTCGTTATAGGCTCTGTGGGCTGCGCATTATCGACTGATATTGTGCAAATCGTTTTCTGGCGTGTCTTTCAGGCTTTGGGAGCATGCACAGGCCCCATGCTGGCACGGGCAATGATACGCGATCTGTTTAGTCGTACTCGTGCAGCACAGATGCTTTCTACCCTGATGATCATTATGGCTATTGCGCCCATTGCCGGGCCACTGGTCGGCGGACAAATGATTAGAATCACCTCCTGGCACGCCATTTTCTGGTTGCTGGCGATTATCGGTGCATTGATGCTGGTTTCTCTATTCTGGCTTGCAGAAACCTTACCTACAGAAAAACGGGTTAAAGCATCTTTGTCCGGCGCTTTTGGTAACTATTTCATACTGTTGAAGAACACCAGGTTTATGCGCTTCACGCTATGCCTGACATTCTACTACGTCGCGGCCTATGCGTTTATTACGGGATCCCCCTTCGTTTACATCACTTATTTCGGCGTTGACCCGCAGCATTACGGCTGGCTGTTCGCTGTAAATATCGTCGGATTAATGGCAGTTAGCATGGTTAACCGGCATCTGGTGCATCGTTATCCGCTTGAGTCTTTGCTTAGGTTTGCCGTATTCATCGCCACTCTCGCCGCAGTGGTACTTGCCATTGCGACCGGACTGGGATTCGGTGGGATTAGCCTGATTATGGGCGCGGTATTTGTTTTCTTTTCCATGAACGGAATTATTGCTGCAACCTCAACGGCCTGCGCATTGGATGCCGTGCCGAACGTCGCGGGTTCGGCTTCGGCACTGATGGGATCGCTGCAATACGGGAGCGGAATTATTTCTTCACTTTTACTGGCCCTGCTTAGCGATGGTACACCTTGGACAATGGGTTGGATTATTGCAGTATTTACGGTGGCCAGCGCTGTGATGGCGCTGACTACAAAAGCAACAAAAACGGACGATTCGACTGCGATATAACCCAATAAACTGCTACCAGCTCACCCGCACGCCAACCGTGCCGCCGACAGCATAGTTATCTCCAACATGACGGGTTGCCGTCAGCAAACTCACATTACCATATAATGCATAACGGCCATTCTGCCACTCATGAGTAGCACCTGCTCCGATCCCCACTGACTGACGTTCATCGCGGGTGCTGAAATCGACGCCAGAATTGGCCCCAGACACTCTGACTTTGCTACCATCAAGAAACTCGTTGTATAAATCCAGATTACTGTACAGATGTGAACGGCTGATAGTTCCGTCTTTGGCGCGCCACGATACCTCTTTATCTAATGCGACACCGATTCTTCCACGCAGGCTGTCAGCGTCTTCAAGCGACACATTACTGCCATACGGATCACTGAAAGGATCAAAATCCACCCGAGAATAGGTTAGTTGCATCTGCGGCGTCAGTGATAATCCATTACCCAACGAGTAACGTTTACCTGTCTCAACCGAAGAAGCATAGCCTCTGCCATTATTGCCATTGGCCACTGAATGCCCTTCAGTGCTGGAGTTCAGATCACTGTCAAACCACATGGTCTGTAGCTGCCCATCGACATACACCCCGTTATTGCCATACCAGGTGAGAGTGGCACCTACACCATAACCAGAGGAATCAATCGAGCCGTAGCCAAAGTAGGAACTGATATCCGCTTTGGCTTTACCGTAAGAGAAGTTTACCCCGCCAGTCAACAATGCGCCGTCGTTACCCTGATGTAATGGCACATCAATGCCAGTCTGCAACTTCCATATATCAATGTCACGACTCGAACTGCTGGTAGAACGGGCAGGATCAGTGACCTGACGGCTACCTTCGATACGCCCCCAAGCCCATTGGTTATCGTCAAGGCTGTTTGGCATTTGTTTCGACAGTGCTTCTTGTGACCAGTAACGATTACCGACGCGCTGTTGTAGCGTAGGTAATGTATTAAGGGCTGCCAGCACCTGCGGATATTGTTCATACAATGGAGCACCCGGCTGATAGCGAGTTTCTCCTTCAGTTCCTGTTGGTGTCAGTTCTGAAGAGAGATACCAGTTACGACCGGCAACAGTGGCGTCACCACTGGCTTGCAAGGTATAAGCATAAGCTCCGCCAATAACCGCTTGTTGCCCTTCAGGGGTAATATAATCTCCGGCCAGCAAGAAAGAACCATCAGGAGCCAGTCCCCCTACTTCAATAATACTGATACCATTGATGGTCTGCCCGCCAAGGCCACCTAAATTAGTAACTCTGACAGAAGTATTACCGCTCGCGTTACCGGTTATTATCAACTTGTCCGTTGCTGAGCTGTCATCGCCCAGTACTGTTTCGATATGTAATTCACCGTTATTACCAGTGTAGTTACCATTAACTGTAAAGGTTCCGATCGAATTACCTGGAGAAAGTATTCCGCCGTTGACAGTATTTCCCACTCGCCCATTGCCTTCGAGCATACCGCCGGCGAGGATAGATGCTGTACCGCCAGACATATCGCCATTTACGCTAATAATACCGTTGTCACTGACTTGAAGGGTGCCGGTGAAATTACCGTGGTCACTGTTGAACAATGTTCTGCCGTTCAATGAGTCAATCAGGATATTGCCCACCAGACCTGTGCCTGAACCCACAGCGTTATTCGCACCGCCGTTAAGCGAACTGTCGAGGACATAATCTGTTGCATTGTGGTTAAGAATAATGCTGCCGGAACCCTGACCCACAGTAATTTGCTGTCCAACCAGCGTCCCGGGGGCAGTCAACGCACTGCCGCCAATAATAAAAGTACCACTACTGCCCGTGTTCATTCCTAGTGTCGTATTATTGGCATTGACCGTGCCACTGTCAGCAACG
Source organism: Yersinia sp. 2542 StPb PI (assembly GCF_048593855.1). Lineage (NCBI taxonomy): Bacteria > Pseudomonadati > Pseudomonadota > Gammaproteobacteria > Enterobacterales > Yersiniaceae > Yersinia > Yersinia sp. 2542 StPb PI. The sequence goes on along the minus strand of NZ_JAZGQA010000210.1, from coordinate 835 downwards.
ATTAACGTGCCAGTCCCTCCCCCGCCAATAACAAGGCCATTTAGGGTGTTCCAGATGGAACCCGCACCGTTTACCTCCACAGTGCCCGTCGCTGATGCATTGAGGCCAATATTGCTGGTTGAACTGCTCGTTACCAAACCACCTTCACGGATAAGCAGGCTGCCGTTACCTGTATGCCCAACGTAGAGGAAGCTGGAGTTATCCCAGCGAGAACCGTTGCCCGTCACAACCACTCGCCCTTCCGAACCAGTAGCCTGAGCGATAAAACCACTGAAGTTACTTACCTCACCCGTAGCCCCACCACTAATACCGATATTTAAAGTACCATTAATGAGTAAATTCAGCGCCGTTGCTGGCGAACCTACATCACCGGAAACGGTCACCGTTTCCCCGTCATTAATATTATCAAGAGCCAGTGCACTCATTGATATCGGAATAAGAAATGAGATGATCAATTTACCAAGGCGGCGAGTAACATTGCCAGTAAGACTGGAGGTTCTCGTGATACGCGACAACCGGAATTTAACAGTCATAACATATACCCTCTGCGTTGCCATCCCAAAAAAATGCCTGTATTTGAGTTGGAATACTAAAAAGAACTTTTTTTAGAACCAAGTCGCGCACAAAATTTGAGTTCCCTTTATATGGCGGCCTGATTTTTGAGCCAGTGACAATGGTTGAGAAAAAGGGATATAGATCATCGCTTCCAGTCTCTACTTGAATAGGTATCACTGATAAAGCATTAAGGGGGACAGTAGACATGGTTACACCAGATGAATTAAGTAAGTTTAGTCTCTATAAGATAGTTACAAGCCCATACTTCAACCATTACACC
>NZ_JAZGQA010000020.1:0-36101 GCF_048593855.1 Yersinia sp. 2542 StPb PI | reverse complement strand
CATTGGCTTTTTATGCAATTCAAGGTCCATTGATTTACCTTTCGATAAAAATAACATTAGCATTCATTGAAAATCATACTATTTCAAACCTTGTTTGTTTCTCTGTTACAACCTTGCTGGCTTGGTTTTTAATAAAAATCATCAGCTATAATAAACCAGCGAGAGTCGTCTTATTTGGTAGGTAGATTTATAATTCATTAAGTAAATGCCGGGCGGTTAAGCCCGGCGCTCCTATGCTGGCAATCCGGGCCACTCAATATCCGGCACCTTTGATGTATCAATACGCATCAAAGCAACTCGGTATTTACGCCACGCCGCAAGCGCTGCTATCTCTTTATCGCTGGCGTTCCCGTCATCAACGGCATCTTGTCGCCATTCAATCTCTGAATCGGCAATAGCTTTTAACTGGCTCTTTTTGGCATTAGCCCTAGCAACTAATTCTTCATGTGTTGGTGGTGGTAAATCCACCCACGCAGGTCGGCCATCAATGGCACCAAGCATTTTCCCATCAGGTGGATTTACACCCTTATAAGTTTCGGTTTCTTCCACTGTCAGCTCGACGACATCAGAGGGTAGCGAGTCATCATACGAGCCATCAGTTATTAAATGTTCACTGTAAAAACCCGCTGTTGCGGCGCAAAAATAGACATTATTCATCTTAATATCCTATCGCTATAAAGGTTTGGGATGTTGTGTACGATAGTCCTGCCGCTGCTCTAAAGCTCGTTAATGTAAAGTCTGTAACGCGCGCGTTAGCTTCAGCGCTTGCAGAAAGCGAACCGTAGTACATAGTGGAAACCACATTAAGCAATTGATGTGGCATGGCGGTTGGCAGTGTGACCGTTTGAAATGCGTTCGCCGGAAAATTATTGATTTTCATCCATTGGATTATTAATCCGCCTGGCACATCAGGTATGCGAATATAGTCATTTTCAGAGAAAGTTCTCTTACCGAAAACACTCATTAACCCAACCAGCGAAACCAGCTTATCCGCTGTGCCCACCTGCATTTCCGCATTTGTAGCAACATCAGTTCCCGATGCTGGGATTTTGTTTGCTGATGTTCTGATCTCTCTTGCTGTATATGTCCGAGAGCCGGGGTAACCGCCCAACCGTACATACCAAGCCCTAAAGTTTGAGCTGCTTACAGTGCTAGGTTTTATCTCAAGCCCAATCTGGGTTCCAGTTACATAATCAACTTTTATGCTAATAGCTAATCCTGCGGGGTAACTAATTTCAGTTGGAACATTTAGCCAATTTGTAGAAGAGGCTATGTAATTCGCACCGGATGTAAATACAAATGTTTGAAAATCAAAATTATCTATCCCAGTCATGCTTGGCAAGCCAATGCCCATCCCCGTCAGACCAATATTAGTGAGGGTCTGTTCAACCGCAGCCGGGCCAGCGTCTTTAATTTCAGAAAGGTTGTTAGTCTTCTTTAGAAAATTAGCCCCCCCATTTGCGATGATGGTGTTAATAGCGGCTAATAACTGCGCACGGTTGTTTTTATTCAGCGGCGCGCCAGTGCTTTCGATAACTCCAGCTATCTCTTCTTGAATGGCATCAAAGTAATCATCATCCAAAGCGGTAGAAGGTACACCGGTTTGTGGATTGCCACGGGTAAAGCCGTTCTTACCTGCGCCAAATTTATCAACCTGAGCGGAGGGAGTGTCAATACGATGCATAAAGGGTTACTCCGGGTATAAGAAAGTTACGTAGGTGTGTGATGGGCAGAGTTTATTAATGACGCACTCAGCCGTGGTATCACCCCACGTTCTCAGGCTATCGGTACACAGCGAGACGCAGGTCATATCGGTGATTTGCGTGGCGGTCGGCATGTTGACCTGCCACCAGTACCGCCACTCTTCTGAATAAAGCGAATCAATACAGGCCGAGGTGCAACGAAAAACATCACTTTCAAACTGGGTGATAGTGGCATCTGGGTAGCCCAATGCCGCCAGTTGTGCCAGATAGAACGCTTTGTTAATCCCGCCTGTGATATTAATCTTTGCATCAAGCCGCTGCTGCCTCTGGGCCAAGGTCTGTACGCCTGCTGGCGCACAGGAATCAGGCAAGCCAGTGAGTTGCTCGTAGCGGTCGATCAGTTCGGTGGTACTGCGCGGGTCAATCTCCACCATCAGAGTGTCCCCGCGCTGATGTACGCGGGAATATGACGGAGCCAACCCCAACAGTAGGGGATCATCACCCTCCCATGCGGGGCCGCGTGGCAGAAGATTTGTTAGTAGCTGGGCATAGCCATCTGTTAGGTCCACGTAAAATCTCCCACAATGGGCAGCTCAGTGGCGGCCAGCGGTATATCATCGGTCGGGCTGACCAGAACGTGCCTATATTCCCCGGTGGCAATACTGATGGCCTCGCTAATACGCGAATGATCCAATGTTGCACCGGGGACACCATCACGCATGAACATGGCGCGCAACTCCGCTATAACCGCATAGCGAACTTCCGGCGTATCTGGTGTGAGTCGAATATGGAACGGCACCACTTTGGCAACCGGCGGAAAGGTGTAGAGACTGGCTCCGGCCACTGGAGCCAATGGTAAAATGTGCTCGCGCGTAGCCGTTACCACTGCATTATCCGGTATTGGATTTTCCAGATTGCTGTTGGCTACCATAACGCCAACAGTACCGGCCCCCATCCAGTGGCGATAAGTCCATGCGCGGGTAACGCCAGGCACTTCTTTAGCCCAGATAATATAGTCAGGATCAGCACCACCCTGCGGGGTGTAATACCACCGCTCAATGACTCGCGCGCGCCACTCTTCTACCGGCTCAATATCAGTACCACCTTCAATGCTGTCAGCCGCTGCGGACGATGGCAGGCCGTTAATGGGTTGAGTCAGTACCATACCAATACCATCATCGGTATTTCCCAAAGTGCCAGCGACCGAACAAATCACCGGCACCCGCAGAACACCCGCAACAGATGTCGCCGCTGCCGTGGTGGTGTACTCCTGCAAATCATCACGTTGAATTACTCTGCCGGCAGGCACTTCAATGCCGTTGGTGACGCCCTCCCAGCGCACAAAACCTGTCGCCGTTGAGGGTTCTTTGCGTGGGCAGCGTTTCATATTGCCGTGTCGCGCTAGCCAATCCTCATCACACAGATCCGGTAACAGGTTGCGGGCCAGATAGTCAATATAGCCATAAACGGTATGCACCGCCGCCGCATGCACCCGGCTGTAAACCTCGGTATCGGTACGGCGAAGAACGGCATCAGTTTGGAATCGAGAATTAAGGTCACTGCGGATTTGGGTAATGAGTTGGGGAAGTGTCGGGCGGTTAAATCCGCTGTCAGCCATTTCGTGCACTCCATAAATCATCGAAGGTAATTAACTGAGAACTGCCATCGTTACGGTACAGCGTTATTTCAGCAGTCAGTATTTCGGTACCGCGCCGCTGCACGTTGATGGTTATTCGTGAAACTACGCCGTCGTCTTTTAGCCAGGCCAATGCCTGCTCCAGATAACCTCGCGCCAGCTCAACTGTTTTACTGGTCAGTGTGGTGCGTTGGAGTAAGTACAAACGGGATCCAATACGGTCATTTTGTATGGTGGGATAGCTATCACCCCACCACCCCATGGGCTGCTCCGAATCATCATCGGGATCAGCGCGGCGCCAGGTAAAAAGAAAAATAATCACCGCGCGGGTTAGGCTATCCGTTGGGGTGGAAACTGATTGTTGTTGGCCGTTCACCATCAGGATCATGGGTTACTCCATCTTCTGGTTAGGCTTGTCAGTATTCGGTTCGCCATGTGGGTGATCGTGCGAATTGAACTGCTCACGCATAGTCGCTATGGTGCTGGTTTTATCTTTAATATCAGCAGCAGACTCAATGTTACCGACGGCTTTAATCTCACCGGTAGCTTCAATGAGCGGCGTGTTGAATACTGCTTTTTCTTCGGCGTTAACAATAAACTGTTTGGTGTTCAGCTCTATTTTGTTGCCGCGCTTGAGAATAATGCTGTCCCCTTCGTCGCTATAAATGGCAACCTCCCCATCCTTTAACCCTTTAATCCGGTACCGACGATCAGCAACCACCAACACCACGCCGTGAGAACGGTCACCATCTGGAAAAGCGGCAAACGCTTCCGCGCCAGTATGTGCGGCGCTGGTGAAACCATAAGGCTCCAGATGTTCGATGTTGTCTTTTAACTCATCCGCTATCATCTGGATTTGCAGCATCTGGTTTTTACTGCTGGAGTCCAGGCGGCGCACTACCGCGCGCACCAACATATTGGATATCCCGCGCTGCAAACCCGCGAATAATCTACTCATTAGAATTCGTCCTCTTCGGCTTTCTTGCGTCGTTTGTTGGGGTTGGGAGGTTTTGGTAGATAGGCATCAGGTGGGCCGATCCGCAACTGGGTAATTGTTCCCTGCTCGTTTTTGCTGTAAGTCACCTCCGCTATCAACATTTCGCGGTTGTTAAACCCCAGTACCGGATCAAACACCGTGACCAGTTGATTGGGTGACCACAAATCGCCGTTACCCTGTCGCCAACCTTGCACTGTGTAAGTCACTTCATCGGTACGCGCCGCCCGCCGTAGCATTTCAAACTGACTGCGTTCAATCACCGTGGTGCCAGTAGCATTACCGCTCTGCTTGATAACCATGGGACGATAGCGACTTACCCCACCGTCTACCGTTTTAGCCCGGATCGCATTAGTCGTTGCCGCGCCGAAATCGTCATCATTCCCCGACCGCTGGCCAGCGACTACGTATTCAGAAAAACGGTCTTTAATGCTCTGTTCCGTGTCACAAGAAATGATGTTCTCACCCAGTACCAGCGCGGTAACCGTGCGCGAAGCACCCACCGGACCAATGACCAACGCACCGGCTGGATTGTCATAGGCCAGCACTTGCTGAATGCCCATCATTTTATCGAGCACATCCACCACAGTTTCGCCGTAATCAACCTGCAACCCCTGCATGGGCGTATTTTCGACGCCAGCATTAACTACGGACACACCAAATGGCGCGGCAAGCTGGGTTGCTATCTGGACAAAAGAGCGGCCGGTAAATTGGGTTATCAGTGCGGCGCAGTCGATCAAGTCTTCGGTTTTACTGCGACCGACAATGCCCACCGATACTGAGCGGGCGTCATAGCGTACCGGTGTGGCATCGATATAGCCGGTGACCACCAAGTCAGTGCCGATCAACACTGTGACCGGATCGCCCTTTTTCACTCGCGGCTGGAGGTGTCCAGCCTCTTCACTACCAGGCCATTGACGGGTGATCTCTACATTAAAGTCGCGGGCCAATCTCTCGATACCTGCTGAGATAGAGACAGAGGTCCACCCTACCCACTCGCGGCCATTTACCCGTAGCGTGACATCATTATTCATCGAATGGGTAGGGGATATTTCTAAAATGAAGTTCAGCGATATTTGGGACGATCATCTTCATATTGTGCAAGAAAAAACCGGTGTTAGGTTGGCAATTCCACTTAGTATCCGATGTGACGTATTAGGTTATTCACTTCAAGATGTTATTACGCGGTGTCGTGATTTAATCGTCAGCCCACATATATTGCATTACCACCACACAACATCAAAAGCTAAGCGTGGTGGCAAAGTATCAAGCTATGCAATCACTACGGGATTTTCTGTGGCAAGAGATAAAAGTGGGTTGCAATGGAAGGAAGGTACCCCGCCAACATTCCATGAACAGAGATCATTAGCAGAAAGATTATATCGAGAGCAAGGGGTAGATACTAAGACGTTACTCGGTCATAAAAATCAGGCAATGACAGATAAATACAATGATGATCGAGGTAAGGAATGGACTGTTTTAGCCGTTTAATTGTGGTTATTTTCTAGACTGTTTTGCAGTGGGGTTTTGCAGGAGTTTTGCAGGAGCGTTTAGGTGGGGTTTTAAAAATCACGGAAGCCGGAGCCTCCGTGAGATATTGCACTTATAGCGCAATTACATGTGATGAATAATGGCGTCGCCAAATTCACTACATTTCAACAGTTTAGCGCCATCCATCAGACGTTCGAAATCATAAGTCACGGTCTTGGCCTGAATTGCGCCTTCGGTGCCTTTGATAATCAGGTCTGCGGCTTCGAACCAACCCATGTGACGCAGCATCATTTCTGCGGACAGAATGATTGAGCCTGGGTTCACTTTATCCTGACCAGCATATTTTGGTGCAGTGCCGTGAGTGGCCTCAAACAAAGCACAATCATCACCAATGTTGGCTCCCGGAGCAATACCGATACCGCCAACCTGAGCAGCCAAGGCGTCAGAGATGTAATCACCATTCAGGTTCATACAGGCGATAACATCATATTCAGCAGGACGCAGCAGAATTTGTTGCAGGAAGGCATCAGCAATCACATCTTTGATAATGATCTCTTTGCCATTATTCGGGTTCTTGATTTTAACCCAAGGACCGCCATCGATCAGCTCACCACCAAATTCCTCACGTGCTAACTGGTAACCCCAGTCTTTAAAGGCACCTTCGGTGAATTTCATAATGTTGCCTTTATGAACCAGAGTTACTGATTCACGATCGTTGGTAATTGCATACTCAATTGCCGCACGAACCAAGCGCTTAGTCCCTTCTTCTGAACAAGGTTTGATACCAATACCGCATTGTTCAGGGAAACGGATTTTCTTCACACCCATCTCTTCACGCAGGAACTTAATCACTTTTTCAGCTTCTGGTGAACCGGCTTTCCATTCGATTCCAGCATAGATATCTTCAGCATTTTCGCGGAAAATCACCATGTTGGTCAATTCAGGGTGTTTTACCGGGCTTGGGGTCCCTTCGTAATAACGCACCGGACGCAGGCACACATACAGATCAAGTTGTTGGCGCAAAGCAACGTTCAACGAACGAATACCGCCACCGACCGGGGTAGTCAATGGGCCTTTAATCGCCACGCGGTACTCACGAATCAGATCCAATGTTTCTTCTGGCAACCAAACATCTTTGCCATAAACATGCGTTGACTTCTCACCGGTGTAGATTTCCATCCAGGAGATTTTACGCTCACCTTTATAGGCTTTCTTAACCGCGGCATCTACCACGTGGATCATGGCAGGGGTCACATCAACGCCGATACCATCACCTTCAATAAATGGAATGATCGGATTATGCGGAACAACCAGTTTACCCTGAGCATCGACAGTAATTTTCTTACCTTCTGCCGGAACAACTACTTTGCTTTCCATCAACCTTCTCCTTCAGCGCAATTTTGTTAATGCCTTGTAAGATTCGTGTCAATACTACTTGAATATTCGTTCCACGCCAATCCGAAACGGATTGAGGTATAATGCGCTAATCATTCGGAATCGCAATAAACATGAATAAATTCTCTGTTAAAAATCACAAAGTTAACCGATTCAGCACCAAGACACCGGCCAAACGGGTAAAGCCTGTCGGCCCAAGGAGAGTGCTGTTATTCAACAAACCTTTCGATGTCTTGCCACAATTTACCGATGAGTCTGGCCGTAGCACATTGAAGGAATTTATCCCCTTTAACGACGTTTATGCCGCAGGCAGACTCGATCGCGACAGTGAAGGTTTACTGGTATTAACCAATGATGGCAAGTTGCAAGCCAAACTCACCCAACCAGGCGAGAAAACAGGTAAAATCTATTTTGTACAAGTAGAAGGAATACCTGGCGATGATGCTCTCGGCCAATTACGCCGTGGTGTCACCTTAAAAGATGGCCCTACCTTACCCGCAGGGGCTGAGTTGGTTAATGAACCTGAGTGGCTATGGCCGCGGGTGCCCCCGATCAGAGAGCGCAAAAATAGTCCCACCTGCTGGCTACAGATCACACTTTACGAAGGTCGTAATCGGCAAGTGCGCAGAATGACGGCCCATATTGGCTTCCCTACCCTGCGTCTGATACGGTTTAGTGTAGGAAATTTAAGCCTTGCCGACCTACAGCCCGGCGAATGGAAGGAGATTAACCATGTTTAAGCCCCATGTAACTGTCGCTTGTGTTGTGCACGCTCAAGGGAAATTCTTAGTTGTCGAAGAGACGATTAATGGCAAAAAACTATGGAATCAACCGGCTGGACATTTGGAAGCCGATGAAACTCTGTTGCAAGCCGCAGAGAGAGAGTTGTGGGAAGAGACCGGAATTCGCGCCACACCGCAATCGTTTCTGCGAATGCATCAATGGATAGCCCCGGACAAGACCCCATTTTTGCGCTTCGCTTTCGTTATTGAACTGCTGGCCCCCTTACCCACCCATCCTCATGATAGTGATATTGATTGCTGTCGGTGGCTCTTTGCTGATGAAATACTGCAATCAGCCAATTTACGTTCACCATTAGTGGCCGAGAGTATCCGCTGTTACCAACAACCCGAACGTTATTCCCTTGATCTGGTTGGTTCTTTTAACTGGCCTTTATAAAAGGTAGCGTTGATTTACTCAGGTAATTTCGTCGAGAGCGCGAATCTAGAATGCAGCCAAGCGGTCAACGTGATAAAATCCGGCGCTTGTTTTTATAATGCCTTGCCCGTGGCGATAAAGTGTTCGGATAGTGCTATCCGCCTTGGTCTCTATCAGAAGCTTAGGTATTTACGTTAGTGAGACTCCCATGTCAGATAATAGCCAGAAAAAAGTAATCGTCGGTATGTCCGGCGGTGTCGACTCTTCCGTTTCCGCCTACCTGCTTCAGCAACAAGGTTACCAAGTTGCCGGTTTGTTCATGAAGAATTGGGAAGAGGATGATGGCGAAGAGTATTGCTCAGCAGCGACCGATTTGGCCGATGCGCAAGCAGTATGCGACAAACTGGGCATGGAGTTGCACACCGTCAATTTTGCCGCAGAATATTGGGATAACGTGTTCGAATTGTTCCTGGAAGAATATAAAGCCGGGCGCACACCTAACCCTGATATTCTGTGTAATAAAGAGATCAAATTTAAAGCTTTCCTTGAGTTTGCCGCCGAAGACTTAGGGGCTGACTATATTGCCACTGGCCACTATGTTCGCCGCCAGGATGTCGATGGCAAAAGCCGTTTACTACGTGGTCTGGATGGCAATAAAGATCAAAGTTACTTCCTCTATACATTAAGCCACGACCAACTGGCCCAAAGCCTGTTCCCGGTCGGCGAACTGGAAAAACCCGAAGTGCGCCGTATCGCCGAGCAACTTGATCTGGTCACCGCCAAGAAAAAAGACTCCACCGGCATCTGCTTTATCGGTGAGCGCAAATTCCGTGATTTCCTGGGGCGTTATCTGCCCGCACAACCCGGCCCTATCATGACTGTTGACGGTCAGCATATGGGCGAGCATCAGGGGTTGATGTATCACACCTTGGGGCAACGTAAAGGGCTGGGTATCGGTGGCACCAAAGATGGCGGTGATGACCCATGGTATGTGGTAGATAAAGATGTCGCCAATAACATCTTGCTCGTGGCGCAAGGACATGAACATCCACGGTTAATGTCAGTCGGCCTGATAGCCCAACAGTTGCATTGGGTTGACCGTCAACCGATAACCGCCGCTTTTCAGTGTGTGGTGAAAACACGCTACCGTCAGCAGGATATTCCCTGCACCGTCACCCCGCTGGATGATGAGCGTATCGAGGTCAGATTCGATAGCCCGGTTGCCGCAGTAACACCGGGTCAGTCCGCTGTATTCTATCAAGGTGAAGTCTGCCTTGGCGGCGGTATCATTGAAGAGCGTTATCCACTGACTGACGTAGTAACAAACTAAATCAGCCCAGCAATGAACCAGAACGTTTACAGGAGTGACCGTGGCGAAGAATTATTATGACATTACGCTGGCACTGGCAGGGATCTGCCAGTCCGCTCGCTTGGTTCAGCAACTGGCTCATGAAGGCCAGTGCGATAATGAGGCATTGAACACCATCTTGGGCGGGCTACTACAGACCGACCCACCGTCAACACTTGCGGTGTACGGCGGTAATGAGCAATCGCTGAAAATGGGATTGGAGACGCTGCAAACGGTCTTAAATGCCAATCGTCAGGGGCCAGCAGCAGAATTGACCCGCTATACCCTCAGCTTAATGGTGTTAGAACGCAAGCTCAATGGCAATAAGCCTGCCATGAATACATTGGGTGACCGAATCAATCAGCTCGATCGCCAACTGGCACATTTCGATCTTGAATCAGAAACAATGATGAGTTCACTGGCATCCATTTATACTGATGTCATCAGCCCTCTCGGCCCACGCATTCAGGTTACCGGTTCACCCGCTATTTTACAAAGCACGCTGGTGCAGGCAAAAGTTCGTGCCGCCCTGCTGGCGGGAATTCGCTCAGCCGTGCTTTGGCAACAAGTCGGTGGAAGCCGCTTGCAGTTAATGTTTTCGCGAAATCGTCTTTTTAAACAGGCACAGAGTATTCTTGCTCATAATTGAACCATACCAAAGTAATTGGAGTTGCCACCGATGGAATTATCCTCACTGACCGCCGTTTCACCTATTGATGGTCGCTACGGCGACAAAGTCAGCGCACTGCGCCCAATCTTTAGCGAATTCGGTTTGCTGAAATTCCGCGTGCAGGTCGAAGTACGTTGGCTGCAAAAACTGGCCGCCTGCGCAGAGATCAAAGAAGTTCCGGCTTTTGATGCCGACGCAAACGCTTACCTTGATAAGATCGTGCAACAGTTCAACGAACAAGATGCACAGCGCATCAAAACCATTGAGCGCACGACCAATCATGATGTGAAAGCTGTTGAGTATTTCCTGAAAGAAAAAGTAGCGAGTGTTCCGGCATTGCACGCAGTGTCAGAATTTATTCACTTTGCTTGTACTTCAGAAGATATCAATAACTTATCCCACGCCTTAATGTTGCAAACCGCCCGTCAGGATGTGGTATTGCCAATGTGGCGGCAGATTATTGATTCAATTAAAGCGCTGGCCCACCAGTACCGTGATTTGCCACTGCTGTCCCGTACCCATGGTCAGCCAGCCACACCTTCAACCATCGGGAAAGAACTGGCTAACGTTGCTTACCGTATGGAGCGCCAGTTCCGTCAACTGTCACAAGTAGAAATTCTGGGTAAAATCAACGGTGCAGTAGGTAACTATAATGCTCACATCGTTGCTTATCCTGAAGTGGACTGGCATCAGTTCAGCGAAAGTTTTGTCACGTCGCTGGGGATCAACTGGAACCCATACACCACGCAAATTGAACCTCATGACTACATTGCCGAACTGTTTGATTGTGTTGCCCGTTTCAATACTATCCTGATCGATTTTGACCGTGATATTTGGGGTTACGTTGCCCTAAATCATTTCAAACAAAAAACTATCGCCGGTGAAATCGGTTCAAGCACCATGCCCCATAAAGTAAACCCCATTGATTTCGAAAACTCCGAAGGCAATTTGGGCATGTCCAATGCGGTGCTCGGACATCTGGCCAGTAAATTACCGGTTTCCCGCTGGCAGCGCGACCTGACTGACTCCACAGTGCTCCGTAATTTGGGTGTTGGTTTGGGCTATGCGTTGATAGCCTATCAGGCGACAATGAAAGGCATTAGCAAGTTGGAAGTCAACGAAGCGCACCTACTGGATGAGCTTGATCACAACTGGGAAGTTCTGGCTGAGCCGATCCAAACCGTAATGCGCCGTTATGGCATTGAAAAACCGTATGAAAAACTAAAAGAACTCACCCGTGGCAAGCGGGTAGATGCCGCAGGCATGCAGGCATTTATCGATGGCCTTGCCTTACCGGAAGAAGAAAAAACCCGGTTGAAAGCAATGACGCCCGCTAATTATATTGGCCGGGCAGCCACTATGGTCGATGAATTAAAGTAATTTTTTAATCCCTAATACAGGTGGTAGCCCTATGCCACCTGTATTATCCCCCTGATTTCTCTTATTTTCCCGCGTACTCTCCCCTGTTTAGCAACGGTTTAGCCGTTATCATCGATAATACCCGCGATGCCAAAAGGACGTTACAATTGCAGGAGCTATTATTATATGTTGAAGCAAACCTTATTATCTCTCGCCCTGATGGGCACCTGTACAGCCGCAATAGCGGGTGATTACACTTATGTTGCAGGTGGCCTGCAATATGGTGCCATCAGCAATAATGCCCGTTTTGATAAACAGTTTGACCAAAAAAAGTATAGCCAGACTGGTAATCGCGAGATGGGCGGCATTTATCTGAATGGTGGCTATGGATTTGATAATGATCTTTTTATTGATGCCCGCCTGAACAGTATTGCCAATAACGATCGCGGCCTTGCACAAGCAGTGCTCGGCTTGGGGTACCACTTTGCTTTTTCACCTAATATCGATTTTTATAGCTTAGTGGGTGGCAGCCGCCATGCGATGGTATTTGATGCCAGCAAAGACGGTAAAAAAACCAATACCTACAATAGCGCTACCGGTGAAATAGGTATTAAGAGCAAACTCACGCAAAGTATCGGTATGGATGTTGCTTATCGCCTGGCAAATTATGACCACCGGGCATTCCATGAAGCGCGAATTACGACGAGCTACGCCTTAACACAGAGCCTTGCAGCGGAAGTAGGTTACACCTACCATAACTGGAAAGTGAGTGATCAAGCAATGCAAGCAGGTTTACGTTATAACTTCTAAGTCGTTGGTTTTAATTGTTTACTTACCGGGTAATATTGAGTTACCCGGTTAAGTCTTATCGAGGAATGTGGTATGCGGGTTCTGGTTGTGGAAGATAATGCTTTATTGCGTCACCATCTTACGGTGCAAATGCGTGAAATGGGCCATCAGGTTGATGCGGCGGAAGATGCTAAAGAAGCAGACTATTTCTTGCAAGAGCATGCCCCGGATATCGCGATTATTGATCTCGGCCTTCCCGGGGAAGATGGCTTAAGTCTTATTCGTCGCTGGCGCAGTCATCAAACAAACTTACCTATTCTGGTGCTCACGGCACGGGAAAGCTGGCAAGATAAAGTCGCCGTGCTGGAAGCAGGTGCCGACGATTACGTGACTAAGCCCTTTCATCTCGAAGAAGTCATCGCACGGATGCAGGCGTTGATGCGCCGCAATATTGGTTTAGCATCTCAGGTAATTGAATTCCCTCCGTTTCAGATTGACCTCTCGCGCCGAGAGTTGTGTGTCAATCAGCAACAGATTAAACTGACAGCCTTTGAATACACTATCATCGAGACCCTTATTCGTAATGCCGGTAAAGTGGTCAGCAAAGATACGCTCATGCTGCAACTCTATCCTGATGCAGAACTACGTGAGAGCCACACCATCGATGTATTAATGGGCCGTTTGCGTAAAAAGCTACTGGCAGAACATGAAGGCGAAGTGATTACGACCATCCGAGGTCAGGGATACCGTTTTGACGCCAGCTAGACACTATGTTCAGGAAAAATAGCAAACCGTTCTCTCTTCGTGCGCGTTTTCTTATGGCGACAGCAGGTGTCATTTTAGCGCTGTCGTTATCTTATGGCATGGTTGCCGTGGTTGGGTACATTGTCAGCTTTGATAAAAATACCTTCAGCGCCCATCGCGGTGAAAGTAACTTATTTTTCAGTTTGGCTCAGTGGCATGATAATAAACTGAGTATTTCGGTTCCCCCTGAACTTGAACTGAACATCCCAACATTGGTGCTGATTTATGACAAAGACGGCAATATTTTGTGGCGTCAGCGCCATGTGCCCGAGCTTGAGTCTCATATCGAAAAAAGTTGGTTACAAAAACCCGGCTTCTACGAGCTGGATACCGGGACACACATCAGTAGCATGATGTTGGGTGATAACCCCAAAGCCCAAGACCAGCTCAAAAAATATGACGATACTGATAACAGCGCCCTAACGCACTCCATCTCCGTCAATACTTATCCTGCGACCTCACGCTTACCACAGCTCACCATTGTGGTCGTAGATACTATCCCGCAGGAGTTACAACGTTCTGACTTGGTGTGGAACTGGTTTAGCTATGTGTTACTGGCTAATTTGCTGTTAGTGGTTCCCTTACTGTGGCTGGCGGCCTACTGGAGCCTGCGGCCAATTAAAGCACTGGTCAGTCAGATCAGTCAGTTGGAAAAAGGTGAACGCGAACAACTGGATGAAAATCCACCGCGTGAATTGCAGAGCTTAGTTCGAAACCTCAATATTCTGCTCACCAATGAGCGTCAACGTTATACCAAGTATCGCACAACCTTGTCGGATCTCACCCACAGCCTTAAGACCCCACTGGCGGTATTACAGACCACCCTGCGTTCTTTACGTACCGGCAAGCAGACGACCATCGAAGAGGTCGAACCTATCATGCTAGAGCAGATAAGCCGTATCTCTCAGCAAATTGGCTATTACCTGCACCGCGCCAGTATGCGTTCCGAACATAATGTACTGGTCCGGGAAATCCACTCGGTACCGGCGCTGTTAGACAGCTTGTGCAGTGCACTGAATAAAGTCTATCAGCGTAAAGGGGTAGTACTGACGCTGGATATCTCACCTGAAGTCACCTTCCTTGGTGATAAAAATGACTTTATGGAAGTGATGGGCAACGTACTGGATAACGCTTGCAAGTATTGTCTTGAATTCGTTGAAATTACCGCCCTACACTCTGAAAAACAGCTAACTATTGTGGTAGATGATGATGGACCGGGTATTCCTGAAAGTAAGCGGTTGCTGATTTTCCAGCGCGGCCAGCGAGTTGATACTTTGCGCCCTGGACAAGGGCTGGGGCTATCCGTGGCCGCCGAAATTATTGAACAGTATCAAGGTGAGATTTCCATCACTGAAAGCCCCTTGGGTGGAGCCAAAATGATGGTGACTTTTGGCCAGCAACATGATTATCACGATGATTAACAAAATTTGCCTGCCAGCCCCTGATACTAAAGGCTGGCTTCCGTTATAATCACAAGCAAATTCCCTCCTATTCTGGAATAAACATGGATTACCAACTCTGTCTCGATTGGCCTGACTTTCTGCAACGTTACTGGCAGAAACGCCCCGTTATCCTCAAACGCGGTTTTAAAAACTTTATAGACCCGCTCTCGCCGGATGAACTTGCTGGGCTAGCTATGGAAAATGAAGTCGACAGCCGCTTGGTAAGCCATGAAGATGGTCGTTGGCAAGTGAGTCACGGCCCGTTTGAGAGTTTTGATCACTTAGGTGAAACCAACTGGTCGCTGCTGGTTCAAGCTGTTGACCATTGGCATGAGCCTGCCGCTGCATTAATGCGCCCCTTCCGCCAACTATCTGACTGGCGTATGGATGATTTGATGATCTCCTTCTCCGTACCCGGTGGCGGTGTTGGCCCACACTTTGATCAATATGATGTCTTTATCATTCAGGGGACTGGCCGCCGCCGCTGGCGAGTGGGTGAAAATACTGAAATGAAGCAGCATTGCCCACACCCTGACTTGCTACAAGTCGCTCCCTTTGATGCCATCATTGATGAGGAAATGGAGCCGGGCGATATTCTCTACATTCCACCGGGTTTCCCCCATGAAGGCTATGCACTTGAAAATGCATTGAATTATTCAGTAGGTTTCCGCGCGCCAAATGGCCGTGAATTAGTCAGTGGTTTTGCCGATTATATCCTTTCGCGTGAATTGGGGAGCTACCGTTACAGTGATCCTGATTTGCAACTGCGTGACCAGCCAGCAGATATTTTGCCACATGAAGTCGATAAGCTGCGGGCAATGATGTTGGATTTACTCCAGCAACCCGAGCATTTCCAAAACTGGTTTGGTGAGTTTACTTCTCAATCACGTCATGAGCTGGATGTTGCACCACCTGAACCACCTTATCAGGCCAGTGAGATCTATGATTTGCTACAACAAGGTGAGGCATTACGCCGCCTTAGTGGCCTGCGCGCTTTACGTATTGGTGATAGCTGCTTTGTTAACGGTGAACTGATTGATACGCCGCATATGAGTGCTGCCAATGCTTTGTGTCAACATTTCAGTGTGGATGCTCAACAACTTGGTAATGCATTGGAAGACCCGGCGTTCCTGGCACTGCTGGCGGAACTGGTTAATAGCGGTTATTGGTATTTCAACGACTAATCTCTGTGATATATGATACAAAACGCCCCATTTACGGGGCGTTTGTTATAGGCTGTTAAGCAGGTAGCAGGCAATTTATGACGCTTTAGCTCGTGCTGCGGTTAGTTCAGAAATCCGCATGATTACTGCAACCGCCTTCTCCATCCCTTCCAGCGTAATAAATTCATGTTTACCATGATAATTATAGCCACCAGTAAAGATATTGGGACAAGGTAATCCGAGGAAAGATAACTGCGCGCCATCAGTGCCTCCCCGTATTGGCTTCATGACGGGCGCGATATCGCAATCACGCATCGCCTGCTGTGCTAACTCGATGATATGCGGGTGCTTGATTATATGTTCACGCATATTGTAATAACTGTCATCCATAACGATTTCGATGTAGCAGTCACGATGCAAACCTTTACCAACCCGCTTAGCAATATCCACCATATTCTTCTTACGGGCTTCAAAACCATCACGGTTGAAATCACGTACTATATAGTGCATTTCTGCCCGCTCGACAGTGCCTTTAATACTTTGCAGATGATAAAAGCCCTCGTAACCATCTGTACATTCAGGAGTTTCATTCGCAGGAAGTTCCTGATGGAAACGGGTCGCCAGTGATAACGCATTTACCATTACCCCTTTGGCACTGCCTGGGTGGACATTATTACCGACAATCTTGATCGTTACTGACGCCGCATTAAAGTTTTCAAACTCTAACTCGCCAACACCACCACCATCAACGGTATAAGCCCACTGGGCATCAAACTCGTCCACATTAAAGAAGCGTGCACCTTTGCCAACCTCTTCATCGGGAGTGAATGCAATGCGGATATCGCCGTGAGGCACATTACTGTGCTTTAACCGCACCATTGCAGTAATAATTTCGGCAATACCGGCTTTATCATCGGCCCCCAGCAAGGTTTTACCATCAGTGGTAATTAATGTGTGGCCGAGTAGCTGGTGTAATACCGGAAACATGACTGGTGACAACACCTCGTCGCCTATCCCCAAGGCAATATCCCCACCACGGTAACTTTCTACAATCTGTGGATTAACATTTTTGCCCGAAAAATCAGGTGACGTATCGAGATGTGCAATAAAACCAATAGTGGGGACCGGCCAAGAGACATTTGCAGGTAATGTTGCCATTACACAACTGTGATCACTCAAGGTAACCTGAGAAAACCCCAGCGCCTGCAACTCATGCTGTAATGCCAGCGCAAGCTTGTGCTGCCCCTCAGTGCTCGGCACGGATTTTACATTGGCTTTTGCTTGTGTATCAAAAGAGACATAGTTGAAAAAGCGGTCGAGTAATTTGTCCATGGTTCCCACCCTCATAATAGTGAATATCATTATGGGGAAGTGATCGTGATCAAATATTGCGTCAAGTCAGCTTTAGGCAAACTTAAGCCAGAATAATAAGGTGGGATGCTAAAACCCCGCAGGGTGATTTATTCATCAACCCGCAGGGACTATCGTTTATTTATACGCCATTTTGGCTAATTACTGCTATCACCCTGACGATTCTCGCCCCGGGTAGTCAAAAACTCACGCACATATTCAGGTACTACTTTACTGGCCAAACCATAATGTTTTTCATCAAACTGGCTTTCTACCTGACTGGGTTCCAGATTCAATTCAACGGTATGAGCTCCGTGCAAACGTGACTCATGGACAAACCCAGCCGCTGGATAGACGTGGCCTGAAGTTCCTATCGAGATAAAGAAATCAGCCTCAGCCAGCGCCTGATAGATATCATCCATCCCCATCGGCATTTCACCAAACCACACAATATGAGGTCGCAAAGGGGATGGGAACTGGCAGCAATGACAACGCTCGTCAGCCGAGAGATCTCCCGGCCAATCTAATACCTGGCCAGACTGCGTGCAACGCACCTTCAGCAATTCACCGTGCATATGGATAACACGCTTACTACCTGCCCTTTCATGCAAATTATCAATATTCTGGGTAATCAGAACAAAGTTATCACCCAGCACCGCTTCCAAATCTGCCAGCGCCTGATGCGCCGCATTGGGTGCAATTTCTGGCTGCTGCAATTGACGGCGACGAGCATTATAAAAAGCTTGAACTAACTCAGGGTCGCGACGATACCCTTCCGGCGTTGCAACATCTTCCACCTGATGCTCTTCCCATAGGCCATCTGCGGCACGGAAAGTACGGATACCTGACTCAGCAGAAATCCCCGCACCGGTAAGCACCACCACAAACGGTTTCTTCATTTCTGATGTAGCAGCACTGTCCCGATGAAAGATACGGGAACGAAAACGTTGATGCCGCAAATGCTTATTCTTGCGAAACCGACATAGCCGATGGCGAATACGCATAACTTTTGCCTCTATATTGGATATCGTTATTGTTTGTGACGACTCTATAGCTTGTGACGACTATTATTCACTCAAATGCAGAAACGCAGCGCCACGAACGCCGCCCGCATCACCATAACGCGCTTTTTCAATGCGTGGCAATCGCGCCACTCGCAATAAATGCTGGGGTAAGCGTTTTGGTAGTTCCTGATAAATCTTGTCAAAATTAGATAGCCCGCCACCAATGACAACCAGATGTGGATCAAGCATCGTCAATAAATTACCCAAACATACCGCCAGCACATCCATAAAGCGCTCAATATGGGCTACTGCTTTAGGCTCGCCAGCATTATAGTTGGCGATAATCTCAGTTGCGGGCAGCGATTGTTGGTTAAAGTGCTTATACATCCATTCAAAACCACGCCCTGAGATATAATTCTCTATGCAACCGTTATGGCCGCAACCACAGGGTACGCGCGGAATATCTGCGCCTAAAATATCCAACGCATCTACCGGTAACCGAAAGTGGCCGAATTCGCCGGTAATATGATTCCGCCCGCTAACAATACTGCCATTAACAATCAGGCCACCGCCAACACCGGTGCCAAGAATTAGCCCCAGAACGGTTGGATAAGTGCGAAATTCAGGATCCCACGCTTCGGACAGCGCAAAACAGTTAGCATCGTTATCGATTCGAACTTCACGCTCAATCAGGCGGGAAAGATCACCCTGCAATAATTGCCCCATGGCCGATGGCACATTGGCCGTAAATACTGTGCCATCATCGGCATTGGGTAAACCGGGAATACCAATACCCACACTGCCTTTAACACCACAATATGCATCAGCTTCCAGCGTTAAATCACGCAAAGTTTGCAGTAACTGCTGATAATCTTCACGGGGCGTTGGGACTCGTTTATGCCAGATTCGTTGCAGATTGGCATCAAAAACGCCTAACTCAATCTTGGTGCCGCCCATATCAAAACCGTAATACATAGAATTGTCCTTATATACCCTAAATAATTCGAGCTGTAGGAAGACGGCAACTGAATAAGTCCCAGGCGCTTACTGAAGCAAGTGACTGGGGGTAAACGAAAGCAGCCAACGCAGATGCGGCTTGAAGTATAACGGGGGTAATTATTGCCCGCTTAATACCCGAGCCGGATCAATACGACTTGCGCGACGTGCAGGATACCAACTGGCAATTAAACTCAGCACCAGCGCGGTGGCTAATACGCAGGCCACATCAAACCAGTGCAATTCTGACGGCAGGAAATCAATGAAATAGATATCGCCAGACAAGAATTGATGGCCAATCAGCCGCTCCAGCCCACGGATAATGTTGGTCAATTGCATCGAGACAATCACCCCCACTATCACCCCGCTGATACTGCCGATAAGTCCGGCTAATAAGCCATACCAGATAAAGATTGCACGGATCAGACCATCTTTGGCCCCTAATGTGCGTAACACGGCTATATCGCTACTTTTATCTTTAACAGCCATAACCAGGGTGGACACAATATTAAAACTGGCAACACCTATCACCAGCACCATGGCCAAGTACATGATGGTACGAATCATCTGGATATCGCGGTACATATAGCCATAAGTGCCAATCCAACTGCTGATATAAACATACGCATTGCTCACTTCACCGGCACTTCGCACCAGTTTGTTCGCGTTGTATACATCATTGACCTTGATGGCTATACCAGTGACACTGTCACCCATTTCCAAATATTGCTGGGCATCAGCTAAAGGAACCAGTGCCAGACTGTGATCCAACTGGCCACTGAGCTGAAAAACACCGGCGACCTGTAAGCGAATACGCTTAGGTTGCAGCAGTTTCATTTCAGGATCACTATTCGGGATCATTACTGTCAGCCATGACCCCTGTTTCACACCTAATGCGTCAGCCAGACCTTTACCTAAAATAATCTGCTGCTGACCCGCTTTGAAATTATCCCAAGCATGATCAAGCACAAAGCTGGGTAATGCGCTAAGGCGCTGTTCTGCCTGCGGATCAACACCTTTAACCTGTACTGCACGCAGTTGTGTGGCATTTTCAATCAGGCCGGTGAAATTGATATAAGGGGCGGCCGCTACGATACCGGGCACTTTTTCAATACGTTGTAGAGTTTGCGGCCAGCCACTGAACGGCTGATTAACCACCGCAATTTCGCCGTGTGGTACCACGGCCAAAATGCGATCTTTCAGCTCACGTTCGAAGCCATTCATCGCACTTAGACCCACGATCAATACTGCAACACCCAAGGCGATACCCAAGGTAGATATCACTGAAATTAATGACACCATACCGCCACGACGGCGGCCACGGCTAAACCGTAAGCCGATTAAGAGTGAAAGTGGCGACACACCCATTACTCAGCCCCCACCAGTGTCAAGTGTTGCTGTAGCTGGCCATCGCGCATTTCCAACTGGCGGCTCATACGTTTTGCTAACTGCAAATCGTGGGTTACCACTAAAAATGCCGTCCCCTGGCGAACATTCAATTCACCTAACAGATTAAAGATGCTGTCAGCATTACGTTGGTCCAGGTTACCGGTCGGTTCATCTGCCAAAACCAGTGACGGGTTGTTCACCAGCGAACGGGCAATCGCCACCCGCTGACGCTCACCACCAGACAACTCAGACGGCCGATGTTTGCTCCGTTTTTCCAACCCTACCGCGGTCAACATCGCCCGGGCTTTATCCTGCGCCTCTGCGGGTTTGGCTCCACCGATTAACAGTGGCATTGCGACATTCTCCAATGCGGTGAAATCAGGCAGTAAATGGTGGAATTGATAGATAAAACCTAACTCTCGGTTACGTAATTCCGCTTTCGCGGTGGAAGAGAGCTGATTCAGTGAACGGCCCTGATAAATAACCTCGCCGGAGGTTGGGGAATCCAGACCACCCAGCAGATGCAATAAGGTACTTTTACCTGAACCGGAACTGCCGACAATCGCCATCAACTCACCAGCTTCGATAGTGAACGACACATTACGCAATACGTCAGTGTGCAATTGCCCTTCCTGATAGCGTTTGCACAAATCTAAACACTGTAATAATGGATGGTTACTCATAGCGTAAAGCCTCGGCAGGTTGTGCGGCGGCAGCGCGCCAGGAAGGATAAAGCGTGGACAACAAGGCAATCGCCATCGCCAACAGAGCAATCACGGCGACCTGTACCGGGTTAATTTCCACCGGCAAGGTGGCACCATCAATCAATAAACCGAGAATCGGGATAATCGTGTTCAATTGGCTGGCGAGTAAAATACCCAGCCCGGCACCAAGTAATGCGCCAATTACCCCAGCGGTAGCCCCCTGCACCATAAAGACCAGCATAATTTGACGGCGGCTCAATCCTTGAGTTTGCAAAATGGCCACTTCGCCCTGTTTTTCCATCACTAACAGACCCAGTGAGGTAATAATATTGAAGGCTGCGACGGCAATAATCAGGCTAAGTAGCAACCCCATCATATTTTTTTCCATACGCACCGCCTGGAACAGCTCACCTTTACGCTCACGCCAATCTTTCCATACCGTGCCTTCTGGCAACACCTGTTGGCTCAGGCTATCAACGGACAGCGGTTGTGCAAGGAATAGACGCCAGCCGGTAATATTGCCCGCGGGATAACGCATCAGACGTGATGCATCCTGCTGATTAACCAGCATTTGGTAGCCATCCACCTCACTGTCTGCGGCGAATGTTCCAATGATATTAAACAGCCGTTGGCTAGGAATGCGCCCCATTGGCGTGAACTGACTGGCACTAGGGACCATCAAACGCAATGTTTCACCACGTTTAACACCCAACTGGCCCGCCAGTTTTTCGCCCAGGATAATATTGTAACTCCCCGGCTGTAAATCCTTCAGGTGCACGTTAACCAAATAATCGGCCAGTGGTTCATGACGCTCGGGATCAACACCCAGCATCACACCTGCCGCCAAATTACGTGCACTCTGCAACACCACATCAGCAGTGGTCAGCGGCACAATATCGGTAACGCCAGCCAGTGATTTCAATGCTGAGGCGGGGATTTTGTTCGGGTCGAGAGAACCTTGTGGCGTGGTAATCAGCGCCTGCGGCATCAGCCCCAAAATATTATTCTGCAAATCACGCTCAAAACCATTCATCACCGACAGTACCGTGATCAGCGCCATCACGCCAAGCGTGATGCCAATAGTAGAAAGCCATGAGACAAACCGACCGAAGCGGTCAGATGCACGCCCGCGCATGTAACGCAGACCAATAAATAGTGCGACAGGTTGATACATGAAATCTGTTTAGATCCTGTTGCTAAAGCAAAGTGATCGAGGATAATAAAGGGTACTACGCCTTTATGGAACCATTAACCGCCTATATCCTTCATATTTCAAGTTACAGGTGTGTTGGCCGCGCTCGTTTACCCGAATCACTTACTTTAGTAAGCTCATCGGGATTTCTCGCTTGCCGCCTTCCTGCATCTTGAGATCTATTGGATATATCTCTGGCTTTTATTCCAAATCAGGGTGCCAGTCTGTGGCTATGCCCCCTCACGTGCTAGGATAGCCGCCGAGATAATTTGTCATCTGTTGTGCTGATACTGTCCTGCTGAACGGCAACATGGGTTAACGCTATCCCTGTTACTTGGTCATGCCGGTAGGCGGCACCCAAGTAAAAAGTCGGTAAGCAACCGATTTGAATAGCATTTATGCTAGCCCATAGGGTGAAGGCTCATTAATACTCAAGCGCTTAGATAACTAAGTGATTGGGGTGAGCAAGGGCAGCCAACACCTCTGCCTCTTGAAGGGCGGCGGGTATACAAACTAAGAGACTGTTTAACTGCTTATGTCCCAACAATATCGTTATTCATTGCCGCAGCGGCCTGGTGATACCCGTCAATTAGGTCAGTTGACTGGCTCAGCCTGCGCGGTGGAATGTGCGGAAATCATTGAGCGCCATGATGGCCCGGTAATGTTAATTACCCCTGACATGCAAACGGCCCTGCGCCTGCGTGATGAGGTGCAACAATTCTCACTCCGCCCAGTAAGCACCCTATCCGATTGGGAAACACTGCCTTACGACAGTTTTTCGCCGCATCAGGATATTATTTCAGCACGCCTTTCGTGTTTGTATCATCTGCCCACGATGGATCGCGGTGTTATTATTCTCCCGATTAATACCCTGATGCAACGCGTATGCCCGCATGAATTCCTACACGGCCATGCGCTGGTGATGAAAAAAGGCCAGCATCTGTCGCGTGATAAACTACGCGCGCAACTTGAGCAGGCAGGATACCGCAGTGTTGATCAGGTAATGGAACATGGTGAATTTGCGACCCGTGGGGCATTGCTTGATTTGTATCCAATGGGCAGCGAAGAGCCGTATCGAATTGATTTCTTTGATGATGACATTGACAGTCTGCGCGTGTTTGATGTTGATTCGCAGCGCACGCTGTCTGAAGTTGAACAGATAAACCTCCTGCCTGCGCATGAATTTCCGATAGACAAAACCGCAATCGAGTTATTCCGTAGCCAATGGCGTGAACAATTTGAAGTTCGCCGCGACGCTGAACACATCTATCAGCAAGTGAGTAAAGGCATCTGGCCTGCGGGTATCGAATATTGGCAACCCTTGTTCTTTAGCCAACCGTTGCCCTCACTGTTCAGTTATTTACCTGAAAATACCTTATTGGTGAATACCGGCGATCTGGAAGGTTCCGCTGAGCGTTTCTGGCTAGATGTGAATCAGCGCTTTGAAAGCCGCCGTGTTGACCCAATGCGCCCATTGCTGGCACCCGATACGCTCTGGTTACGGGTTGATTCGCTGTTCACTGAGCTAAAAAAGTGGCCTCGGCTCCAGTTCAAGACAGATCCACTGCCGACTAAAGCTGCCAATACCAATTTGCACTATCAGCCCCTGCCTGATGTGGCTGTGCAAGCACAGCAAAAAGCGCCATTGGATAACCTGCGCCGCTTTATCGAAACATTCAGTGGCAGCATCGTGTTTTCAGTCGAAAGCGAAGGCCGACGAGAAACGCTACAAGACCTGTTGGCCCGGATAAAAATCAGCCCGAGCCTGATTACAGCGTTACCACAAGCGGCGGCTCCCGGTCATTATCTGATGATCGGCGCCAGTGAACGCGGCTTCCTCGATACAGATAAACAATTAGCGCTGATTTGTGAAAGTGACCTACTTGGCGAGCGCGTCAGCCGCCGTCGGCAGGATAATCGGCGTACCATCAATACCGATACCCTAATCCGCAACCTGGCCGAGCTGCGCCCCGGCCAGCCAGTGGTTCATCTGGAACATGGCGTGGGCCGCTATCTGGGCTTAACCACGCTCGAAGCTGGCGGCATCAAAGCTGAATACCTAATACTGACCTACGCCGGTGAAGATAAGTTGTATGTGCCAGTCTCATCTTTGCATCTGATTAGCCGTTATTCCGGCGGTGCTGATGAAAATGCGCCACTGCATAAACTGGGCGGAGAAGCCTGGGGGCGGGCACGACAAAAAGCGGCCGAGAAAGTGCGAGACGTGGCAGCCGAACTGCTGGATATCTATGCCCAGCGCGCCGCCAAGTCTGGCTTTAAATTCAAACATGACCACGAGCAATACCAGTTATTTTGCCAAAGCTTCCCGTTTGAAACCACGCCAGATCAGGAACAGGCCATTAATGCGGTTCTCAGCGATATGTGTCGGCCGCTGGCGATGGATCGCCTGGTATGTGGCGATGTTGGTTTCGGTAAAACCGAAGTAGCAATGCGTGCTGCGTTCCTCGCGGTTGCCAATAATAAGCAAGTAGCCGTATTGGTCCCCACTACACTACTTGCCCAACAGCATTTCGATAACTTCCGTGATCGCTTCGCCACTTGGCCGGTCAGGATAGAAATGATGTCCCGCTTCCGCAGTGCCAAAGAGCAGCAAGTGATTCTGGAGCAAGCCGCTGAAGGTAAAGTCGATATCATTATCGGCACCCATAAGTTGCTGCAAAGTGACCTGCGCTGGCAAGATCTCGGCCTGCTGATTGTCGATGAAGAGCATCGTTTCGGTGTTCGTCATAAAGAGCGGATCAAAGCGATGCGTGCCGATGTGGATATTCTGACCCTAACAGCCACACCGATTCCGCGTACCTTGAATATGGCGATGAGCGGCATGCGCGACTTGTCGATTATTGCCACCCCACCGGCGCGGCGCCTGGCAGTGAAAACCTTTGTACGGGAGTACGACAGCCTGGTTATTCGCGAAGCCATCCTGCGTGAGGTTTTGCGCGGTGGGCAGGTTTATTACCTGTACAACGATGTGGAAAATATTGAGAAGGCCACACAACGTCTGGCGGAGCTGGTTCCTGAGGCACGCATCGCTATCGGTCACGGCCAGATGCGTGAACGGGATCTGGAGCGGGTGATGAATGATTTCCATCATCAGCGTTTCAACGTTTTGGTCTGTACCACCATTATCGAAACAGGTATTGATATTCCTAGCGCCAATACCATTATCATCGAGCGCGCTGATCACTTTGGCCTGGCGCAGCTACACCAATTGCGCGGCCGGGTTGGGCGTTCACATCATCAAGCTTATGCTTACCTACTGACGCCGAATCCGAAAGCGATGACCACGGACGCTAAAAAGCGGCTGGAAGCGATTGCCTCACTGGAAGATCTTGGTGCCGGCTTTGCGCTGGCAACCCATGATCTGGAGATTCGCGGCGCGGGTGAACTGTTAGGTGAAGACCAAAGCGGCCAGATGACCACCATTGGCTTCTCACTCTATATGGAGCTGCTGGAAAGCGCGGTTGATGCTTTGAAAGAAGGCAGAGAGCCATCTCTGGAAGATTTGACCAGCAATCAAACTGAAATTGAATTGCGCATGCCGGTGCTGCTGCCAGAAGATTTCATTCCAGATGTGAATGTTCGGCTTTCATTCTATAAGCGTATCGCCAGTGCCCGCAATGAGACGGAACTTGATGAGCTAAAAGTGGAGTTAATCGATCGTTTTGGCAAACTGCCCGATCCAGCACGTTATCTGTTGCACACCGCAGAGTTACGCCAGCAGGCACAAAAATTGGGCATCAAACGAATTGAAGGTAATGAGCGCGGTGGCTTTATTGAATTTAGTGATAAGAACAAAGTCGATCCTGTCTATCTGATTGGGCTATTACAGCGCCAGCCACAGATATACCGCCTGGAAGGGCCAACCAAGTTGAAGTTTATGCAGGATTTAACTGATCGTTCACAGCGACTGAAATTTATCAGTGAGTTGTTGGCCGCCTTTGCACAGCATCGGGTAGGTTAATCAGCGAGTTAATGCGGGTTTCTCAGCAATGAGAGACCCGCGTTAATGCTAATGCCACTCGCTTAAATTTTTGCCGGGTTTGCGGCAAAAACATGTTCTGTTTAAACGATCAGAATTAGCACTAAATCGCGGGTTCTTGGTACCAGGTCTTGGACAACAGATTTTGTATTATGCTCGGTCGTTCAGTATTAGTTGACCATTTTTATCGATCGGGATCTGCGTACCTGGATCACGATCCATACGAATTTTTCCCTGCTGATCACCAATTTTGTAGGTTACGTCATATCCCAGCATTTTTTGTGACTTGTCATAGACAGTCTGGCAACGCTGTTGAGTGGTGGTATAGGTATCACTTTCTTGCATATTACTTTGCACACGGTTACCGGCATATCCGCCAGCCAATGCACCGGCAACAGTAGCGATATCCTTACCTCGCCCGCCCCCAACCTGATGTCCCAGAACCCCACCCGCTACAGCACCTAACACTGATCCTGCAATCTGATTCTCATCTTGCACTGGTTTACGGTGAGTGACCGTTACATTACGACATTCCTGTCGAGGCGTTTTGACCGTCTCTTTAATCGGTGTCGCCGCAATAACTTGTGCATATTGCGGCGCGCCAGAGAAAACATTCATACTCGCAACTGCGGCAATTCCCAGAGCGGCCGCAATACCGATACCCACGCCTGCTAACATTGATTTGTTCACAGGAAATCCTCCTGAAAGTGTTACCACGCATCTTCTGCCCCAGAATTCCAGCGTAAAAACAGAAAATCTGACAGTTTCCGACACCAAAGGCTGTCTCTGATTAGCGGAATACGGCGTGCGTGACTCGCCGTCTGTAAACACCATGGAGTCTGCACAAAGTCGTTTGAGCTAGCAATAAGACAAATGGACTAAAAACCCAGATAATAGGTGTAAATGAATATGTTTAGGAGGAATCCGACTGTGGGTATTTGCGACTGCGAAATTTTATGCTGCAAATTTTACATTACGGGCGAACACTTTTAGCGTTAAGTGCCTGAGATTGAGCAAACAAAAACCGCCACCTTTTATTAACGGCAGCGGTTTGTTTAAGTGAGAAGGCGATTAGTGTAACTTCAAGCGCGGGCGAATAACCCGATTAATCCCACCCACCAGCATCATCAGGCCAGTCTTGGTATAACCATGTAATGCCACCTGGTGCATACGATACAGTGAGATATACACCACACGAGCAACACGCCCTTCGACCATCATTGAACCGCGCATCAGGTTGCCCATTAGGCTACCCACAGTGCTGAACTTCGACAGAGAAACCAGTGAACCGTGGTCTTTATAGATATACGGCTTCAACGGCTGCTCATTAAGCAACGCCAGAATATTGCTGTAGCAACGGCTGGCCATCTGGTGAGCCGACTGCGCGCGCGGGGGAACAAAACCGCCACTTGCCTGCGGGCAAGAAGCACAGTCACCAATAGCAAAGATATTCGCATCACGCGTCGTTTGCAGTGTTGGTTCCACCACCAACTGATTAATACGGTTGGTTTCCAGCCCAGCGATATCTTTCATAAAGTCCGGTGCTTTGATCCCCGCCGCCCACACCATCAGGTCAGCGTTAATAAACTCACCCTCTTTGGTGTTCAGACCTTTTTCGTCCGCACTGGTCACCATGGTTTTGGTCAGCACGCGCACGCCGAGTTTAATCAATTCCTGATGCGCGGCCGCTGAAATGCGCGGGGGTAATGCGGGTAGAATCCGCTCGCCAGCTTCCACCAGCGTCACATTCAGTGCTTGATTGTCCAAGCCCTCAAAACCGTAGCTATGCAGTTGTTTCACCGCATTGTGCAGTTCTGCAGAGAGTTCCACACCGGTAGCCCCCCCACCAACGATCGCAATGTTAACTTTCCCTTTTTCACCCGGTTGCGCTGAATATTTCAGGAACAGGTTCAGCATTTCATTATGGAAACGGTGTGCCTGATGCGGGTTATCAAGGAAAATGCAGTTCTCTTTTACGCCTGGCGTACCAAAATCGTTAGAGGTACTGCCTAAGGCCATGACCAGAATGTCATAGGTCAATTCACGTTGGGTCACCAGCACATCACCGTGTTCATCGCAAATCTCAGCCAAACTGAGGGTTTTGGTTTCACGGTTAATGTCAGTTAAGGAACCTAACTGGAAGTTAAAGTGGTGGTTACGCGCATGAGCCAGATAGCTCAACGCATCGACGCCATCATCAAGAGAACCCGTGGCTACTTCGTGTAACAGCGGTTTCCACAGATGGCTGTGGTTGCGATCAACCAGAACGATATCCGCTTTCTTGCTGCGGCCCAGCTTATGGCCCAGACTCGTCGCCAGCTCAAGACCGCCGGCACCACCACCAATAATAACGATTTTCTTCTTCGGCGTTGTCAAAATGACCCCCTAAATGTGAACCAATTGTTAGCTAAGGGTAAAAGAATAATATCCTTAGATAACATAGGGTTCGCTGATGCTAAATCAATAATCTGTAGCCAGAATATCATGCAGGGTTATTTGGTCATACCAAAATTGATATATATCAACTTTTTTTGATTAAAGTGACAGCATAGAGAATCTTTCTGGAATAGGATTCAAATAGTTAGCGTTTAGTCACAGTTTAGAATTTTTCTATTTGCAGCGAGGAAAAATCTTATTTTGCCGTTTTTAAGCAACAAAACGGCCTGGATAAAGGATTTAAACTCCCTTTCCCAAACCGGTTAGCAGAACGTTATAGGCTTTACAATTAACCAATCTTTAACAAACCGACTGTTTTAAGCTCAGCAGTCACTTTACGCTAGCCAAGAGTTTTAAAGGCTTTAATGCGCTGAAGATGGGGTGAAAGATCCTTAAACTTGTGGTTTTGTTTCTCGTCCCAAACAATTTCATAATAAGGATGTAGGTCACCCGCAGTTCGCTGGCTATCAAGCATTTCATCATGACGAGACAACACCACCAGGCAACGATCGCGATTTTTCTCGCGAAAGTCATTAATACACTTGCTGGCGATATCAACATACTCTTCTGGGCGGTCGATTTTACCGCCCATATTGTCCTGCGGATACAGATTCGGGTTGAAAGCAACCTGGCGGATACCGCACAGGAAACCAATGCGCTCGGCCCAAAACCCGCCTAAACCAACACCACAAATCAGTGGTTTGACATCACCACCCTGCTGAATGGCTTTATCCACTTCTTTCAGTAAATGCTGCATATCATGTCGAGGATGCAAGGTGCTGTAACTGATAAAACGCACATCTGGATCGATAAATTGCAGTTGCAGGACTTTCTCGTGATTACCAGGGCTATTGGAATCAAAACCATGTAAATAGACGATCATATTTATCCTCGCGACTTATACTTGTCATACGTCAAGCTGCATGTGCGTTGGCTACACTCACTACTCGGCCCATCCGTGAGCCTCACCTCGTTGAGGCCGCTGCAACTCGAATTATTTAGAGTATTAACTTATTTCAATTGGCTCTTATGTGCATCCCAACGTTCGCTGAGTGCAGTTAATGCCTTATTCGCCTGTTGCCAGCGTGATGACCCCATCAATGATTGACGCTCAAACTGCCCAGAATGATACAAGCGCGCAACCTGATCCGCTTTGACCGGAGACAGGTTATCTAGCACGCTGATGGCACCCTGGCGGTTATTACACACCAAAATCATATCGCAACCGGCATCCAGCGAAGCCTGCCCGCGCTCGGCGTAACTGCCCATTATCGCAGCACCTTCCATCGATAAATCATCTGAGAAGATAATGCCATCAAAACCTAATTCCTGGCGCAATATCTGCTGGAGCCAATACGCCGAGCCACTGGCCGGGCGCGCATCAGCTTCAGTATAAATCACGTGAGCAGGCATGATGGCATCCAGCAGTCGCCGCTCGATCAACTCGCGAAATATAACCATATCATGAGTGCGGATTTCTGCCAGTGGTCGATTATCATGTGGCGTCTCCTTATGGGAGTCGGCGGTGACCGCACCATGACCGGGGAAATGCTTACCGGTGGTCTTCATCCCGGCACTAGTCATGCCTCGGATAAAGCATTCCGCCATTGCCAGAGCCTGTTGTGGCTCGCTGTGGAAAGAGCGCTCACCAATAGCGGCGCTAACATGGCCGATATCCAGTACCGGCGCAAAACTGATATCGATATCCATCGCTATCATCTCGGCCGCCATCAGCCAACCGGCCTCTTGCGCCAGCTTAGCTGCCGTAGTTGCATCATTAATAGCGGCAAACGACTGGGCCGCAGGCAGGCGAGTAAAGCCATCACGAAAACGCTGCACCCGGCCCCCTTCCTGGTCAACGGCCACCACCAGACGCTCACGAGAGGCCGCCCTGATTTGACGAACCAGCTCACGCAACTGTTCCGCATCATGAAAGTTACGGCTGAACAAAATCAGACCGCCCACCAGTGGGTGTTTTAAAATCTCACGCTCTTCAGCATCCAGCTCATAGCTGGCGACGTCTAACATTACTGGTCCCACAACAACCTCACTTCATTCAATAAAATACCCCTCGGACGGGGTCGCCACAGGGGGTCGATTTGCCTGGCTGCTACGCCAATTTCTTTGGGTAACGCTACGAATTAAAACGATAAATTAAACTGCTGGCGCAGTGGCGACGCCCATTGTAAAAATGTCTCATCACCCGTTTGCTGCCAGCGCACCTCAAACCACATCAGCATCAGGTAATCAATCCACGGTAACCAGCGCTGTATCTGCTGTGATAAGCGTTTGATGTCAGGGTATCCCTGCTCACTCGCGCAGTAGTGCTGTAAAAAGGCATGTTGTTGTGGCAATAACCAGTTATTGCTGCGAAACAGCGCCGCAATATCCAATGCGATATCCCCATCGGCAGCATATTCCCAATCAATCAGTTTCAGCCCGGTTGGGGTCATTAACACATTGCCGGGATGGACATCCATATGCAACGGCGCCAACTTAATAGGCTGCGGTAGCGGGCGGCGCAGAAAGTCATGTTGGCGGCGCAACCAGGCAGGTGAGCGGCGCGTTGAGTCAATCAATTGCCCATAGCGGGTTAACTGACGGCGCAAGTCGAGACGGTAGCCGCTGATGGGCAGATGATGCAGGCGGGCCAATAACTGTGGCAACTGCCCATTATCTGATAATTCAATAAATTGCTCATTAGTGACAACGTCACCTTCAAGCCAATTAACCACTAACCAGTGCTGATCGGCGGCAATAATAGCCGGTGAGAAATGCTGATTTGCCACGTGTCGTAACAGTTTTCGTTCCCGCCGCCGATTCACCCCCAACTGACGTTTGGCTAGTGATTGTTGACGTGCCAACCAGTCAATATTGGGTGCTGTAATGCGCCAGCTTTCACCGGTTAGCCCCGCGACCGGACTAAAGTGATAATCGGCGATTTTCATCGCCGGATTTATGCTGTCAATGAATGCATACAGAGAGAGATCAGCGCTGAACCGGGCCATTACCTGACCAAATGATTTCGCCTGATTGTGCCTGCATCAATTGCATTTCAATGGTTGGCGACTTCACATCACCACTCACATCGCTGTACAGCACATATTGAGCGCCGACATAGCGGGCCAAACCAATCGCTTTGCTGCGCGACCCCAGGCTATCTTCTTCCGAAAGCCCCAGCGTTTGCTTAGCAACGGCTAATTGTTGCGGCGAGATCAAAACAAACTTTTTATTCGCCGCTAGCACTTGATGTAATGCGGCGGTGGCTTTCGCCGTTTGCAATGCACCATTGGTGTTGTTTTTAACGCTATCCAATAGCAGAATGCTGCCATTCGCCACTTCGTTGTTATTCACCATTTTCGCCACCAACGGCTCGACACTGATAGCCCAATCGATAGATTGCACTTTCGGTGGCTGCGGCACGGTGTCTACCGGCGGAGGTGTCTCAACGACAGGGGGTGTTACCGGTTCAATGGTGACGGGCGGCGTCGTTGGTGCAACAGGCGTCCGGGACGGACAACCGGTCAGCACTAACGCTGCCAAAACCACAAATAAATACCTTTTCATTGCCCTACTCCAATTGTGAAAATCAATCGGTTATAAAAATAAATGAAGGCGTGCACTGCGCGCATTAAAATTATTATTAACTGACTGAATAGTGACATCGTCCCCTGGTGCTATCATCACAAAACGCGGCGCTTCCAGCGGCGGCACATCTAAGCCCTGGGTATCATACCAATAAAAACGGTAGTTGATTCTTACCGGCTTATTCTGGCTATTCGTGATAACTGAACGCGCAACATTATTGCCAGAAGAGAGTGATACTGTGGGTTGAGAAGCCAAAATACCTGCCGTCAAAACCGACGAATCCATTACCACGGTTTGCTGTTTATTTACTGCAATCCCTTTCGGGTTGCTGCACCCCAATAATGTCGCGATACACGCCGACACCATCACCGGTAATAAAAACGCCTTAACACGGCGCATAGGCTTACCTCATTTAGACTCAATCATTATGTCGCTATTGATGCAGCATCATTATTTATGTGACAACAATGAACCCAGATCACGACCACCAACCAGGTGCATATGAATATGATAGACCACTTGCCCGGCATGTTGGTTACAGTTGATGATCAGGCGATAGCCCTCTTCGGCAATACCTTCTTGTTGTGCAAGTTTAGCCGCTACGGTAATCATACGACCCAGTGTGGCTTCATGTTCTGCGGTGACATCATTCACAGTTGGAATAAGAATGTTGGGAATGATTAAGATATGGGTGGGTGCCTGTGGGGCAATATCACGAAACGCCGTCACCAGCTCATCCTGGTAGACCACGTCGGCAGGAATTTCACGGCGGATAATTTTGCTGAAAATCGTTTCTTCGGCCATTACGCATTTCCTTTATCATTATAAAACGGAGAATGCGTAGTATGAGCGACAAATTCTATTGATTTCAACCTCAATAATCAGCCTCTGGCATAAGCCGCCGCTTTTTCAAACAAAGCGGGCTCTGGGCGAATCCCCGTATACAGCACAAATTGCTCAACCGCCTGAATAGCAAATACTTCTGCGCCAGTAATAACGGTTTTCTGCTGTGCTTTAGCGTAACGGATAAGTGGGGTGACTGCCGGCAGTGCCACCACATCAAAAATGATATCCGCACTATCTATTTCACCCTGAGTAAATGCCAGAGCATCGGCATCCTTCCCCCCCAACATCCCCACCGGGGTAGCATTAATCAACACATTAGCCCGAACGTCCTGCATATCAGGGCGATAAATATAACCTGATTGATCCGCTAACTGCTTACCTGTCACTTCATTTGTCGCAATGATATAACCCTGCTTAAAACCTGCATTTTTTAATGCAAAAGCCACTGCTTTTGCCATGCCACCACTGCCACGTAAAGCAAAAACCTGCTTTGATGACACCTGATATGTCGCAAGCAACATGGCGATGGCGATATAGTCGGTGTTGTACGCCTTAAGGTAGCCTGCGGTATTGACCAGAGTATTTACTGAGTTAATAGCTTTAGCTGATGGGTCCATCTCATCCACCAGCGGAATCACCGCCTCTTTAAAGGGCATTGAGATGGCACAACCACGAAATCCCAGCGCCCGCACACCACCGATGGCGGCAACAAGATCAGTGGTAGTAAAAGCCTTATACAGATAATCGAGGTCTAAGGCATCGTACAAAAAGTTGTGAAAACGGGTACCAAAGTTACTGGGTCTGGCCGCCAGAGAAATACACACTTGGGTGTCTTTATTTAAATACCGGGTCATCTTCTCACCTTAAATAGTCATTACGCCCTGCCCGCACAAGCTTTTCATGCCGAAGGACGGTGGGCGATAAGCCCTTGCTGTACTAAAATTATCAGCTAAAAAGGTGATATTAAAAACTGCTGAGATTCATTCAATAGAGATCCTCTTTTATGGTCAGTCGACGTCTTGAGCAACAATATTTACGCTTACTGGACGTGGTTGGAGTGCAACAGGTTACGATTACACTGCAAGAATTAGCCGACAAGCTTAGCTGCACTAAGCGCCATATGCGGACATTGCTGGTTAAAATGCAACAGGCTGGCGGGTTTTATGGCAGTCAGAAGCTGGCCGTGGTCGCCGTTCACATTTACAACTATTGCGGAACACTCATCAACTATTGATTGAAAAAGCGGAACAGTTATTGGATTCAGGCGATTTCAACGCGACCATTGCGCTACTGGGAGAAGATAAATAGGTGGTGCGCCGGTCACGGTATACCGTGAATTACGCCGTCTGCGGGATAAGGAGCTGCGTTTATTCCCAGAGATATCACCGGCGCAGGTTGCCGCTGACGAGGGTAACTGGGCGGGTTATACCCTCGCGCAAGGCGGCCCGCTAGTCGCCCGTAAAGATTTGCGCGTAAGGCTCAATTACGACATCACTGAGAATGGCAACGATTACGGGGATAACATCAGCCGGATCACTGGCGTCTTTGCCCCTGAATCGGGTTCTAATTCAATTATCTATACCCGCACCACCACTTACAAGATTGTTCCTAAAATCAAAGCTGACGCGGATTTTTCTGTTGACGTTCAGGGCGGCCCGCCGCCCCTTGGAGTTCTGTCAATAACTGTACGCGGTAGCGATACTCAACCGGCAAAATCGGTTGAAAGCACCCCGCCAGGCGCAGAATTTAGTTATCCAAAACTGCCCAAAAACGCCACGGTTAAACAGATAAAACGTTATCACCAACAAACCGGCCAGCTTTTTGAGGATATGGGCCATAAGGAACGGCGAGAACTGGCCGAACGTATCCGCAATGAAGGTAATCAAGGTAGAAAAACGCCTGATAATAGCCAGGTGAAAAAAGCAGACATAGCGGCTCAGTATCAGCCTATCGGTGAGTTAGCAGATCAGGCGCTGAGTTTCCTACGAAAAATCGGCATAGAGCCGGAGTTGTGGGAATTGCGGGCGCTGGTTATGGGGGGTAAGGTAGATTTTGGGGAGGGGTTTAAATTCTATTACAGATATAGCAAGTTAATGATTAACTAATAAGCATAGCTGCATCCCAATCAGTGAGATGCAGCTATGCTATGTTACATTTAGGGATTTAACTGACTAAATGCGTTTGCATATGGAATGGCTTTTGCTTTAAACCTGCTCTCATAAATCTGAATCTAATATAGCCAGAAATATTATCCTCATGTGAGGATAAGAAAAGCTGTCTATTTTTTAGTTCACTACGCAATAAGTCGCTTAATGATGCCACATTAATATCATCAAGTGATTGTGCCGGGTCATCAATTAATACAAATGGCGATTGTGCATAAACTTTATTTAATGATAGGAAAAAGGCCAAACTTAAAGCTGATAATTGCCCAGAACTCATTGAAAGTGTTGCATCATGCTCGGATTGTTCCGCTGTACAAAAACGAAGTTTCGTTCCGTCACCATAATCAATAAATAGTCCTAATCCGCGTTGATAACTTTGAATCAATCTTCCACTATATATATGAAATGTCAGTTCTATATCAGATATTGTATTCATAGAGTAAGTTTTATTTAAACTCGTCAGATTTTCTTTAAGCTTA
>NZ_JAZGQA010000209.1:0-7209 GCF_048593855.1 Yersinia sp. 2542 StPb PI | reverse complement strand
CCGGTTATTTATGGCAGAGGAATAGCCATGATAACTATTTGTCATTTTTCATGATGTAAGAAAAATAATAAACCTTCATTTATTGTTATCAATAGGGATTTGTCATGAATAAATATAATTCAATTATCTTGATTACCTCGTTGGTTTGCTCTGCCAGTGCCTTTGCCGGTCGAGCTTATGTTGAAACCCGGGCAGCATATAATACGGCCTCTGAGCTGCATGAAGTTATCCTGCGCGGTGGGTATAACTTTGATAATGGTTCCGGCCTGATGTTAACGAATGCTTATAACACAGGGAAAATGGATCAATTCAAACATAGCTATAACGAACTGGAGGGTTGGTATCCATTATTTCGCCCGACAGATAAATTCACTATTTCCCCTGGCGGCTTAGTGAACTCCAATAGCTCAGGTTCGGGTGGTTCCGCCTATATGGATTTTAACTACAAATTCTTACCGGTATTTAATTTGACTGCGCGCTATCGTTATAACCACAATAACTATGAATCAAAAGATCTCAATGGTCATTATGCTCACAATGACACCCATGAGTTTGCCACTTATTGGAATTTCAAACTGACTGATGCGTTGTCATATACTTTTGAACCTCATTACTTTGTGCGCGTCAATGATTTTCACGGTAAAAATGGCAAAAGTTCTCACTGGGAAATAACCAATAAATTCAGTTATAAAATTGACACTCACTGGATGCCCTATTTTGAATTGCAATGGTTGGATCGTTGGAATGAATACAACAGCGAGCAATATCGTTTCCGCTTAGGGTTACGTTACACCTTCTGATCGATAATGAGATCGTTATCACAAAAAAGACGGCACAGTAATGCGCCGTCTTACTCTATCAATACCCGCCATACTTCAAGTTGCATGTGTGTTGGCTGCGCTCGTTACTCGGCCCATCCTTGGGCCTCGCCTGTGCGAAGCCGCTGCAAGCAGCGTTCAAACCTGCTCCCGACCGATTTGTATCTCGCTTGCCGTCTTCCTGCAACTTGAATTATTTAGGGTATATTCTGACAACTGAAAAGGTTAGCGGTCTTTCTTCTTACCAAAAATCCTCAGTAACGCGCCAACGGCACAACCAATAACCACACCCAATATGACCCATTCAGTAAACGACATAATCAGACCTTTTGATTTGTTTGGTCTGATTATATAAATTATTCCTCACTTGTCCATGTCAGGCCACCTCTGTCCTTACAGCTTTGCCAGCATCTCGCGGGTGACTAATACAATGCCATTCTCTGAACGATAGAAACGACGGGCATCTTCATCTGCATTTTCGCCAATCACCATCCCCTCGGGGATAGTACTCGCACGATCGATTACACAACGGTGTAGACGACAAGAGCGGCCCACATTGACGTCGGGTAGCAATACGCAAGAATCAATATTGCAGAAGGAGTTGACCCGCACTCGGGAAAATAGCACTGAGTTGACCACCACTGAACCGGAGATAAAGCAGCCGCCGGAAACTAAGGTATTCATGGTCATCCCGTGACTGCCAGAACGATCCTGAACAAATTTCGCCGGTGGTAAGGGCTCGGCATAGGTACGTATTGGCCAATGAGGGTCATACATATCCAGCTCGGGTGTAATAGCTGCTTGATCAAGGTTAGCCTGCCAGTAGGCATCCAATGTTCCTACATCACGCCAATAATCAGGGGCATCGGGTGATGTTGAGACACAAGACAGTGAGAACGGATGCGCCCAGACATGACCTTGTTCAGTAATTTTCGGCAAAATATCTTTGCCAAAATCATGGCTACTGCCTTTATCGGCGTGATCGCTTTCCAGTAAATTGAACAGGAACTCCGCATTAAAGACATAAATTCCCATACTGGCCAGGCTGCGCTCGGGTTTACCGGGTAACGTTGGCGGATCCTCCGGTTTTTCCCAAAACATTTTTACTTGTAGATCTTCAGACACTTCCATTACACCGAAGGCACTCGCTTCCTCTTTGGGCACTTCAATACAGGCTACGGTGCAGGCAGCGCCGCTTTCCACGTGATCCAACAGCATGCGGGAGTAGTCCATTTTATATATATGGTCCCCGGCGAGGATCACGACATATTCAGAACGATAACGGCGGATAATATCCAGGTTCTGGAAGACGGCATCAGCGGTGCCGGTATACCAGTGCTCTTGTCCTTGGCGCTGTTGTGCAGGTAACAAATCAACAAACTCGTTCATCTCTTCACTGAGAAACGACCAACCATGCTGAATATGTTGCACCAAGGTATGAGACTGATACTGCGTTATTACGCCGATTCGGCGAATACCTGAATTGAGGCAGTTAGAGAGTGCGAAGTCGATAATGCGGTATTTTCCGCCAAAGTGAACTGCGGGTTTCGCGCGAACGGACGTAAGATCTTTAAGGCGTGAGCCACGGCCTCCTGCAAGAATCAGTGCTACGGCTTTGTTTGGAAGTTGTCTGGCCGACATGACTCTGTCGATATCGCCTGTTTTCCGCATGTCAGACTCCTTATGATGTGTATGTATAGCTGCCGGATTACGGGCTATATTCTCCAATCCTAATGTGCCAAATGCTTTTATGCGCTTAATGCTTTTCGGACAATGGCCGGAATGATAAAGCGGATTTGTACCCTCCCTCCTTTCAATATAAATATCGTTAATGACATAATCGGCTAATTATGGTTCTAACACTGAGAAGCGAATCAAGTTTAGCGCCAATTGACATAATTTTTTGCTCTATAGCACTTATTAGCACTCCTACTGTTTATTGCTTTCGCACATTGTGGGGGCGTCGATCGTCGACCATACTCGTTGAGGCAAAAATATTCGTAGTTTTAATAAGGATATAAAATTATGACAGTAACAGTAGATAGTCTGCGATTATCCGCACTGGTTTTGATGCTAAGTAGCAGCGCGATTAGTGCCGCACCGGTTGCTATCCCGCCTACCGGTTACACATTGGAGCGCGTGGTTATTTTGAGCCGCCATGGTGTCCGCTCGCCAACCAAACAAACACAGTTAATGAATGATGTAACCCCCGACAAGTGGCCGCAATGGCCGGTCGCCGCAGGATACTTAACCCCCCGAGGTGCACAATTAGTAACATTGATGGGCGGATTCTATGGCGATTACTTCCGTAGCAAAGGGTTACTCGCGCCAGGGTGCCCAACTGACACGGCTATCTATGCGCAGGCCGATGTTGATCAACGAACGCGTTTAACCGGGCAGGCATTTCTTGATGGAATAGCACCGGGGTGCGGCCTGAAAGTACATTATCAGGCTGATTTGAAAAAAGTGGATCCGCTGTTTCACCCTGTCGACGCGGGGGTGTGTAAGTTAGATTCGACACAAACCCATCAGGCTGTTGAGGAGCGACTAGGCGCGCCATTAAGTGAACTAAGCCAGCGCTATGCTAAACCCTTTGCCCAGATGGGCGAGGTATTGAACTTTGCAGCATCGCCTTACTGTAAGTTACTGCAAAAACAAGGAAAAATCTGTGATTTTGCCCAATTTGCAGCGAATGAAATCACGGTGAATAATAGTGGGACAAAAGTCTCGCTCAGTGGACCATTGGCGCTATCATCAACCTTGGGTGAGATCTTCCTGCTACAGAATTCACAAGCGATGCCTGATGTTGCCTGGCATCGGTTAACGGGAGAAGAAAATTGGATCTCGTTATTATCGTTGCATAATGCGCAATTTGATTTAATGGCCAAAACACCTTATATCGCTCGTCATAAGGGCACTCCATTATTGCAACAGATCGAGACCGCACTCGTCCTTCAGCGCGATGCTCAGGGACAAACACTGCCGTTATCACCACAAACCAAAGTTCTTTTCCTTGGTGGGCATGATACGAATATTGCCAATATTGGCGGAATGTTGGGTGCCAATTGGCAACTACCACAGCAACCCGATAATACACCGCCCGGTGGAGGGTTAGTCTTTGAGCTATGGCAGAACCCAGATAATCATCAACGCTATGTCGCGGTGAAAATGTTCTATCAAACCATGGAGCAATTACGAAATGCTGAGAAACTAGATTTGAAAAACAATCCGGCAGGTAGGGTTCCTGTTGCGATTGAAGGTTGTGAAAACAGCGGAGAGGACAAACTTTGTCAGCTTGAGACCTTCCAAAAGAAAGTGGCTCAGGCGATTGAACCGGCTTGTCATATTTAAATAACGCTGATCCGACGGGTGGTCATTAACACCCGCCGGATATATTATTGGCAGTTGATGATAATCAGTGTTGGCTAGGATTCCACTCTCTGCTGTTATAGTTGATGGCTACTATAGTTGCGTTGTCAAATAGTTGCGTTATCAAATGCCATAATCATATAAATAGCAAGGTTATATAAAAATGATGGGGCGACCTTTTTAATATAGGTGCCCCAGCGTATTAGTGCCACTGCTAATAAATTAGCTTTTCAATTTTCGCCAAGAAAATCGTATGTCTAAATCTATTCATTATATGTACTCACGACTATTAGCCTAATCTGACTAAATCGAAAGGCACGTAACGTTCACCTGTTTGCTGCAATTCAACTACTCTTTCCCGTTCGGCCTGTACTGGGGGCAGCCCGTCGGCATGGATAGCTTTTGCTATGTCAATCTCACCGGTTTGTGCGACCATTACACGTATTCCCGGGATAATTTGGTTTCTGTTTCTGTCATAGACCTTAACCATATTAACCTCCAATCGCTATCTGATCAGATTCCATGATTATAAGCTATATAATAAAACTGCTATCTAAAATCACAAACAGAGCAATAATATACCCTATATGGATTGTGCTCAATGAGGCTAATCTATTTACCTCAAGTAAAACTATTGCGGAGTTGGCTTACATAACGTGAGAAATTATATTTATTTTTTATCGAGGATCAAGCTTAACAATGATTTTTTTTTGCTAATTTACTCGCGATATAACCGGTGCAGCTTGGCAATGATATCTTTAATCAGTAATCCGCCGTGTTGGCGGATTAGTGGAATATCTGTATAGATTATATTAGTGTTTTCTGTGTCAATGATTCCAGTATCTTTAGCGGGGATTGCTCAGGGTGTTTCATACCGGTAACCGGCAATAGGAAAGTTTGTTCTAACATATATTGCCCTCCCATTGCGGCATGGGGGGTTTGATCAGAAAAACAGATCCAACTGCTGCCCGATGGGAAATCAATCGCTTGTTGTAGGCCATTCTTCTGATAATCCAAATCGGACTTCATTTTGTCGTGTAACTGAAGCATCAGATGGTCGTAATGGCTGCGACGGCGTTTAGTGATACCCACTTTATTTTGCAGCCAACTACTGATAGGGGAGTAGTCATCCAGTTGCGGTAAATAACGGCTGGCCAACTGGGTGAAATTTTCGCCAACACGCCATGACCGGGGTTCACCCTGAGGGTTGATATTGGTGAAGATACGGATGATGCGTTCGCCATAATTGGGGCGTGAAGGGAATGCATCAACATGTAGGCGGCTATCGTCTTTACGCCATGATGTGTTATCACGCCAGGCCGTAACCGGGTGTAAACGTAAACTATTGGTTGGGCTGTGCAGGGCAGATTTATACTCTGGCAACAGTTGATTAATTAAATTTAAGCAACGTTGGTAATAGCGTTCAAGTAACTGACGGGTTAAGGCAATTTTGCTTTCATCAGTGACACCCGTTAACGTGCCTTCCACTGGCTTGTAGCTGATATTCTTACGCTTAACATCAACCAATGTAGGGTTGAGCAGTTGTTTCTCCTGTTCACTTAGTGCAAAGGCCAGATGAGGTAAAAATAGCACTTTACCTTGTTCTAGAGCCTCAATAGCGCGGGCACTTTCTGTTTCACTCTGATCCCAACTGCTGTTGGGGAGTGTTAGAATCAATGACTCCGGCACCTGACTTAGGGTTTCACTGCTCATCAACTATCCATTTTTTTGATATCTATCTAATGGTAGGAAGCATAACTCTTTATTATAAATAAAGTGAGCCTGGAGGCATATATTTTAGATTTTTGTGCCCCTGATTGGCTGCATTAATGGGGGTAATCGCCGCATAATAGGGGATGATTTTACGATTGAGGTATGAATTTCGGCGTGTTCGGACCAATGGTCAGTGATGGCATCTAATTGCTCCAATGACTGAAGGTATAGACGGCTAATAAAGCAATCGTCACCGGTTACTTTGTCACACTCAACACATTCTGGTGTCTCCTGGATCATCTTTGCAACGCTATGCAGCATTCCCGTCAAGGGTTTGACCCGGACAATGGCTTGCAAGTTATAACCGAAAGCTCGCGGGTCTAAGTCTAGAGTGTAGCTGCGGATGATATTACGTTCTTCAAGACGCCGCAGACGTTCGGATGTACTCGGAGAGGAGAGGTCCACTTGTTGTGACAGATCTTTTAGAGATATACGAGAATTTTCCGCTAAAATAGCAATCAGTTGTTCATCAATTTTATCCATACCTATCAGCCTCTTTTTATTAGGAGCATTAACCTTATTATAGGCAACATTTTAGCGTATTAACGATATCTGCCTAACAAAACTAATAAGTATGCTGGATAAAAAGGCTACTTTGATATAACGATTAAAGCCCCATACGGGGCATAAGTGTTCTGAATACGGGTATTTACTGCCCAATAACTGACGAACTGGCTAACGAGGAGGTGACGTTTGGTTCATTAAACCGTGAGGGCTTTTTTTGTAAATAGGCCAAATCATAGACATCATAAAAATCTATTTCGCCTTTATTATTAATAATATGCTTAAAGCGAAGTTTAAAGTCATCACTGATATTCTTGTTATTTAATATTTCATCAATTGCTTGTGTTGATAACGCACGACTAAAGAACCACTCTCCGTTGTAGCAAACGCGTAAGTCAAGAATGCCAATATCCTCAAACTTAAATACAGGTTTGATTTCCATCATAAGGATGGCTGACATCAGGACAAAGAAAGCGGTAAATGCAATCATGTAGCCTGTGCCAAAGTATGGCGTTAAGTACATCAAAACTAAGACGAAAAAATATGACACTAGCATTGCCAGGCAAAGGTAGGGATGTTTGTAGACAAAATCGCTGTTAAATTTTAACCGGCCAT
This sequence comes from Yersinia sp. 2542 StPb PI, assembly GCF_048593855.1. Lineage (NCBI taxonomy): Bacteria > Pseudomonadati > Pseudomonadota > Gammaproteobacteria > Enterobacterales > Yersiniaceae > Yersinia > Yersinia sp. 2542 StPb PI. The sequence continues at coordinate 130 of NZ_JAZGQA010000209.1, read as the reverse complement.
CTCTTTTTTCTTTTTGATTTATTCTTGCGATGTCGTCAATTAATATTTTTTTAATTATGTCCATAATTATGACCTTGTGATTAATGACTCATAAAAATTAAACCATAATGGTTTGTTATAGATTAACATA
>NZ_JAZGQA010000208.1:0-7300 GCF_048593855.1 Yersinia sp. 2542 StPb PI | reverse complement strand
GTTATACATTGCACCTTTATTTAATATACGTAATGTTCATGAAAAAGTTCTCCGACCTATCCATTTTGACAAAGTTACTCTCAGGCTTTTCGGTTGTTATTGTCATGATGTTATTGCTAGGTGCTGTGGCACTATCACAGTTAAGCAGTAATAACGCCAGGCTGGAAGCCTATCGCGACAGTTGGTTACCGGGTGTTCGCTATGCATTAGAGATGCGAGGCGTTTTAGCCGAATTGCGCCTGCAGCAGGTTCAGTATATCGCCTCATCGACAGAAAAAGAGCGCGAAGGACACCGTCTGGAGATATTACAGGCCGTAGACAACTTTCGTGCCGCGCAAGATAGATTTCTGAAATTACCCGAAGGTTACAATCACTCCGAACTATTCAAGAGAATAATGTCAGATTTTGACCACTTTTCTCAGGCAAACAGTTTCGTTATTGATGCAGTTAATAATAATCAATTAGCTGAGGCCACTAAAATTAGTGGTGATACATCAAGAAAATATCGCACACAGTTGATGAAAGACCTCGCTGAATTAGTCGTACTGGAAGTTCAAGGTGGAGAACAAGCTGCAACGGATGGTCAACAAAGTTTTAATACTGCCAAAAATGTACTTATCGCTTTATTGCTCTTTGCTGTTTTCATTTCTGCACTGCTTGCTGTCATGATTGCCCGCAACTTTTCTCGTTTATTGGGAGGGGAACCGGCCTACGCTGTGGCTATTATGGGCCATATCGCCGCCGGAAACTTATCCACTGAAATAAAACTTCGCCCAGGTGATAATAATAGCTTACTTGCTTCTCTGAATATCATGAACCGGCAGTTGAAGAAAACGATTAATGAGATCATGCATGGGAGTGAATCAATTTCTGTTGCGTCGAATCAGATTGCTCAGGGTAATGCTGACTTATCACAACGTACCGAGGAACAAGCATCCTCTCTGATTCAAACCTCAGCAAATATGCAGGAACTCACCCAAACCGTACGTCAGAATGCGGAGAATGCCCGGCAGGCAAGTGAGTTGGCGGTTAATACAGCAGCAACCGCCACAGAAGGCGGAATTATTGTTGATGAAATGCTACTTCGTATGCAAGAAATCACCAAAAGCTCGAGGAAGATCGTCGATATTATTGCTGTTATTGAAAGCATTGCCTTCCAAACCAATATATTAGCGTTAAATGCTGCAGTTGAGGCCGCCCGAGCGGGCACCGAAGGTAAGGGATTTGCCGTTGTCGCAAGCGAAGTACGCACTTTGGCACAGAAAAGTGCAAATGCAGCCAAAGAGATAAAGCAATTAATTGTTGGTACGGTTGAGAAAATTAATGCGGGTTCAGAACGCGCTGACCATGCCAGTCAAGCGATGGGCGAGATCGTCGACTCGGTGGGGAAAGTTGCTCATATCGTTGGCGAGATATCGACGGCATCACACGAGCAACACATTGGTATTCAAGAGATCGGTATCGCTGTAGAACAGATGGATCAAGTTACGCAACAAAATGCTGCATTGGTTGAACAAGCTGCCGCCGCCGCACAATCATTAACAGAACAAGGCGCGGAGTTGCGCCAGATTATCCGTTTCTTTCAAGTTAATCAGCCATCATTAAGCTAAGGAAATAATGACTAAGCGCTAAGTCGTGTAAATCATAGCAACTTAGCGCCTAGCTCAAGATAATATTGCATCTCTCTGAAGAACATATTCATTATACGGGTTACAGAAGTTCTTTCTGTACCCAAAGGCTAATACTCCCGCCATTAACAGGAAATGTCGCCCCACCATCTTCATCTGTAGTAATAATATCCTGACGATTACCTAAGTAATCAGCAAACTCTTTATTTTCAAAACCTCCACCAAGAACGATTGTTTTTTCACTTTCTGCGCCATTCGAAAGAATCACCACACAACCGGGTGCCTCCGCCGTGCCAGCACGAACAAAAGCAATACAGTTTTTATCATCAAAATAATCGGTTTGTGCGCCATGAGCGAAGCGTTGCCTGGCTTGAATTAGCCTCTCCAATTCAGCAACAACCGGCATCTCTATCTGATAAGTCCCCCCATCTTCACCGTTATCTTCATAATTGGCACCAAAAAGATCGGGGTAAAAAACACAGGGAATACCTTGTTCTCGTATTAAGATCAACGCGTAAGCCAAAGGTTTAAACCAAGGTTCTACCGGTGCTTCCAGAGCCTGAAGTGGCTGAGTATCGTGATTGGCCACCAACGTAATGGTATGTAACGGGTCAACTTCAATTAATGAGCCATTGAATATTTGCGTTAAGTCAAAATCTTCGCCCTGTTTCGATGCTTCGTGAAACTTGTGATGTAAAGCAACGTCGAACAACATTACATTGCCTTCTACCCGTGCCAGATATTGTTGTAATTTTTCGATATCAGGGGACCAATACTCCGCAATAATCAGTAAATCATGTTCTGTTTCATTTTGTATATATTCTATCCATGCTTTAAAAAACCATGCCGGGATATGTTTTACTGCATCCAATCTAAAACCATCAATTGATAGTGACTCCAGTAACCATTTTCCCCAATATTTTAACTCATCCATAACGGCAGGATTACGGAAATCAATATCCGCCCCCATCAGATAGTCGAAATTACCTAACTCATCATCAACCTCTGTATTCCATCCCTCATTGCTATAATCGTTTACTATCTTAAAAACCCCCTCATCTGAGGGTTCTTCAATATAATCAACACCGGTAAAACACTGTTTATCCCAAACAAAGGATGAATAAGTTTTATTGCGGCCAGGAAACGTAAAACGGGTATAGGCAAGGGCGTCGATAATATCATCGTCCATTTCAGTCCGGTTATCAGGATTAACTTTACGGACACTGACCTGTTCTTTTTCATCCGCCCCCATCTTGTGATTGAATACAACGTCAAAAAGAACTTTTATGCCATTCTCCTTCAATCGGTTAATCGCATTCTGTAATCCTTCTTTGTCGCCATATTTAGTCGACTGAGTCCCCTTCTGATCAAACTCCCCCAGATCAAACAAATCATAGGTGTCATATCCTACAGAATATCCTCCTGAGGCACCTTTATATGCGGGGGGAAGCCAAACGATATTAATTCCAAGTTGGCTAATATGTGCGGCTTGATCTGAGACCTCCTGCCATAATTTACCGCCATCAGGATAGTACCAATGGAAAAACTGGAAGATTGTGGGATTATTCATAGGCTTGATAACTCCATTTAACCGTACATCTCACAGTATGGCCCACTTTATAAAAGTTGGATTGGCAATAAGGTAATAGACTGTGTATTCGTTTTAATAGTGAGTTAATGTAAGGTCGGCCAGCATTAGAAAGAGGTAATTTAAATGAAAATAGTGGATATCCCCTTCGGTATCACCGATTGGTCAGAAATAGAAACAACTGAGCATAAGGGGGAACAAGGGGTTGCCTACTGGCGAACACAACTTTTTGGTCGTGTTAGAGTCCGTATGGTTGAGTACAGTGCTGGATACAAAGCTGACCATTGGTGTTCTAAAGGGCATATATTGCTGTGCCTTGAAGGTGAACTAAGCACTGAATTAGACGATGGGCGAAGCTTTATATTGAAGGCAGGTATGAGTTATCAGGTTGCCGATGGCGCCGAAGCACATCGTTCATCTACAATCTCAGGGGCCAGACTTTTTATTGTCGACTGATCACGTTTTTCGAAGATATCTATGAGTCCTTTATATTCAGCTAGCAGCCAGTCCTCGGCTGTTAGCTGAAATAAACGTTGTTACTGCCCTTCAGGTAATGAATCAACGGGGTTATCCGGGTATAAAACCCGAATACGTCGTCTGACAATCTCGACCTGAAATGCTGCCATGACTGCAATCATGATCAGGATTTCACCAAACCCGCCTTGTTCCGTTGGTTGATTATAAAGATATTGCAGTGTCCCTATAATCCATTTAGAACCAACCAATAGCAGAAATAAAGTTATCGTCAGTGGTGTTCCCTTGCAAAAAATACGTCCATCAGGTTCACGCCAAATCTCTATAAGGCGACCTTGCAAAACACCGACAACAATACTAAATAAAACTCCGCTACCTAAAACTACCCAGGAAGTCATCGTAGCGGGCATATATGTTCCACCGACTACCAGGCCGACCATCCCGTAAACCCAGGCCCATTTAAAACGGGCGGGGCCTAAAGACACCTCGTGGCTGACCGACTGGCGGTACAATGCAAAAAGTGTTAGCACCAGAATAATCAGTATTTGTACGGGAGTCATCGCTATCTCCTTCAAGAGAAGCATCTAATCAGGGATAAAGTGCCTTAATCTGGCATAGTGGCTACCTGCTCTCGCAGTATATTCACGCTTTATCAGTCTTTGGCAACACCAAACAGAAGGTGACCCTTCCCGAACGGTTAACGAAGTCCGTCAACACGTACTGTATAAAGTTTAGGCTATTTCTCAATAAATAACAGAATCCGCATAATATTAATTTATTCCGCACTCCATATTAAATAGTTTTAACTATCCGTTATTACATCTCAATTTCGCTTTAGCTAATCTCAGTCATTTGTATTTATAACAAAGGAATAACATTTGGCGGATCCTCTGATATATTCAATATCTTTTCATTAGTGCTAAACTGCCGATGCTTTTTATTCAGGAGTAAAAAGTTAATTTAAAGGAGAAGAGAAATGACTCAGAATATTTATGATAATCAGGCATTTTTTTCAGGGTATGCACAACTTCCCCGTTCAGTTGACGGATTGGCTGGCGCGCCAGAATGGGAAGCCATTCGCCAGATGCTGCCGTCGCTATCAGGAAGTAAAGTTGTAGATCTGGGTTGTGGCTATGGCTGGTTTTGTCGCTACGCATGCTCGCAAGGTGCCAGCGAAGTTTTAGGGTTGGATGTTTCAACGCGAATGTTAAACCGTGCTAAAGAGATGACCACTGACGAAAACATTATTTACCGTCAGGAAGACCTGGAACATTTGCATCTACCACCACAACTGTTCCAATTAGCCTATAGCTCACTCACATTGCATTATATAAAAGCACTGCCAGCACTGTTTGCCACGATTTATCAAGCACTAACTCCTGGGGGCAGTTTTGTTTTTTCCGCAGAACACCCTATCTTTACCGCAGCAAAGCAACCTGGTTGGTTAATTGCCGATAATGGGCAAAAATCCTGGCCGGTGAACAGTTATCAGGCGGAAGGGGAACGTATAACAAACTGGTTGGCAGAAGGCGTTATCAAGCAGCATCGGACATTAGGGACTTATATTAATTTTTTGATAAAACAAGGTTTTATAATTACACATATCGAAGAATGGGGACCAACAACACAGCAAATTATAGATTATCCTGCATTGGATGAAGAGAAAGAACGCCCTATGCTATTTTTACTTTCTGCGAAGAAACCTGAATAGAAATCGGGATGGTTTTTATTAAAAATTCCTGCATCAACTCGTGACTCTTGGGGAGGTTTACTCCCCCAGCGCCTGTTTGATATTGACTCGGCGAGCCTAAAAACCACTAACTCATTATAAAACCCCTTAATAGGGTTAAATGACCTATAGTATAAATTAAATGCAACGCTGTATGGGATCCATTATGTCTAATAAAAATCACGAAGAAACAACAGTTAATGAAGGTTTGGCTAAAATTCATGAAGCTTCAGAACAACTTACCGAAGAGCAAATTGAACAGTTGGCTGAAGAAGCCAAAGCCGCAGCCAGAGATAATGTACAAAAGCATACACACGACTAATCAACAAAATGGGGGATGTATATGAATACTGTGCCGCCAGATGGATTACCAATATACCGGCTGATTACCGGACCAGATGATTCATCATTTTGTCACCGAGTGTCTGATCAATTGAAGCTTGGCTATGTATTATACGGCTCACCGTCAATCGCTTATGACCCAGAGAAAAAGACGATAATTGCAGCACAAGCGATCATTTGCCCCGGGAATTGAGCCTGATGGTAATAAAAGCTACCCGAGCCACAGTTGGTAATTTGTGATACGGGTGAATAGATTCTTGGATTGAGTTTTACGTTTGTAAAATGTCATCTCACTGATGAGAAAATAATTAATTTTCAATGCGTTAAATTTATTTTTGATGTTGTTTTGTAGCCACACCCAGTAGTCCTTGATCACTACTGCTAATCTTTGTTAGCGACACTTCGCGCTAAGTGGATAAGACAAGTAACAGGAGACGATGAATATGCAAGCTCCCCCGATACCTCAAGATGAGGCTAAGAGAATTGCTACATTACGCTCTTATAATATTCTCGATACCTCTCCCGAAGAACGCTTTGATCGTATCACCCGCTTAGCTAAACGTTTATTTAATGTGCCAATCGCGCTTATATCTATCGTCGACGTAAACCGGCAATGGTTTAAATCACATCCCGGACTGGAAACCAGCGAAACCCCCAGGGATATATCTTTTTGTGGTCATGCGATTTTAGGTGACGATATCCTTTTGGTACCCAATGCCCTTAACGACCTTCGTTTTAGTGACAACCCACTTGTTACCGACGATCCTGGCATTCGTTTTTATGCGGGTTGTCCGCTGGTTGTTCCCAATGGCAGTAAACTTGGCACACTCTGTATTATCGATCTTAAACCGCGCTCTTTAGATGAATACGACCAACAACTTTTATGTGACTTAGCGAAAATGGCTGAGCAAGAAATTGCTGCCGTTCAATTAGCAACTATTGACGAACTAACACAGTTAACCAACCGTCGAGGCTTTGAAATTCTGGCTCAGCATGCATTGACATTTTGCTCGCATAATAATATTCCTGCCACCTTGATTTTCTTTGATCTAAATGATTTTAAAGAAATAAATGACAGTTATGGTCATGCTGAAGGTGATAAGGCATTAGTGACTTTCGCTGAGGAGTTGCAGCTTTTCTTTCGTGACACAGATGTTGTCGCCCGATTGGGGGGGGACGAATTTGTCACATTACTCACGGCATCAGGTTGTAGTGATATGCCAGCAATATTAAGCCGCTTTAAGAATGCATTAGAATTACGCAATAGCCAGGAATTGCGTGGTTATAATATTAATTTTAGCGTGGGGTACGCTAATTGCGATTTAGAGAAAGATACACCGATTAATGAACTACTCGCCGCCGCCGATTCATCCATGTACACGCATAAATTAGAGCTACGCACTAAAAAAATCCCTTTTTCTAAGAGTTAATGTCATGTGTTATTACACTTCTCAAAGCAGCAATAAGTCGTCGTGTTAATAATTAATCAAATCAAAACTAAATGCCTAAACAATAAATCTGCCAGGAGAGATATACCCG
>NZ_JAZGQA010000207.1:0-7336 GCF_048593855.1 Yersinia sp. 2542 StPb PI | reverse complement strand
GTTCACTAGACTTATTCGGCTATCAATTAAAAATAACATCGACAGTTGCCGAGGCGGTAACGTTACCAACAGGTAATGTGTCGCCACCGGAACATAGTCGCCAGGTGAGTTCATTTGAGAAAACTTCGCTAGATTCACCCGCATTAATTAAACCTAATTTCATTGGTTCACCATTAAACTTCAGACCTTGCGTGAGATTACATGTTCCAGCTCCTGTAACTCCCGTGATTTCACCTGTGATATAACCCCCTCCCTCAGTGAGAGACAAACGGGTAGTTTCACCGCCATAAAGCCCTGAATTAGCCTGAAATTTTATATTAATATTAGCGGCAGGATTAGCGCTATTTTGGGTGCATCCCACCACCAGACTATCCTTCACTAGTTCTAATTCAGCCCCCAAAGTCGAATTATGTTCTACTTCGCCAAAGTTGATCGATTTGTTAATATTGATCGAGCATTGCCGTGTGGAAACTTTAACCTGATAGCCAGTAAGAATACTTGCCTTCGTAGCACTCGATATTGCACTGCTACTAAAATACATCTCAGGAATGGGGTATACTCCATCTTGCTGGGTCCCATCGGTGATAATGACCCAATCGCCCGTTATTGATCCACTGCGGACGCTATATTCCTCGAAAAAAGAGGGTGTCGAGATTGCCCGGGGTGATAAACACCAGGCAGAATTTGCAGGCGTTGCAGCAGCATTTCCAGATCCAGAGACTATCCCCTGGACTCCCGAATTGCTAAAAGTCCCGCTCATGGTTTCTGATGAGCCAGCATTTAACTGATAATTCATAGTGAAAGATGCCTGCGGTACCAAAAAAATACCTTGAGCAATCTTATACCCTTGAATTCCACCAACATCACTTAAGGCGGTGTTATTAACGCAACCCAAAGTTTCAGGAATTCCCGCCCCCGTGATGGCAACAAGACCATAATTTGGATTGAGCGTCATATAGTAGTCACCAAAACTGGTGGAAATATTCTGATTAATGGCTGGGCCTGTCCATTGTTGGCTACCACTACCAATCTCAATGATAGCTGCCTGTAATGGCATAATAACGCCCAACGACAGCAGACAAAGCCCTATTCGTAACCGCGTAAAACCAGTGGTGCTTATTTTATTTGTCACGGTGTTTACCCCTCTATTGAGTGAATTCTCGGTGCTCAACATGTTAAACCTCACAACGTAATGGCAAATGACGTATCGGATTAGCCGCTGACGGGGCTGGAGTGTTCGCCAAATTGAACGCTACATTGCATTGCTGGCTAGTATCCCCCCCCCACTTCACTTTTAGACGACCACTTTCTGGTAGCCCGCTGAGATAGACCTGCCCTGCATCTCCAACAATGCTGGTATTCGGCTCTTCACCCGCGCTACCTTCAACGGCAACCACGGCACCGAAAGGGATTAATCCACCACTTTTACTCAAAGTAACCAATACTTGATAACCGACGCGTGTTGCAAAGTTAGCCTTAACCACTGCACCTTTAGTTGGGTAGAGATTTTGGCTTGACTGCGTTATGTCAACCCCCTCAGGCAGGGTTGCCGGATCCAGGCTAATATTATTGCGCTGGTAGTTTGAGAGATAAGGCACCACCGCATAACCACGACTGTCCACCTGATTATTGCCGCTCATCACCTTACTTCCTCTGGCGCCTGGTGCACTGACTAATGCAACGGTATCGCCTAAAGGTTGACTCAATGTGACTCCGTCGGCATGTGCCACCACCCCGCCGCTGGCATTCATATTCACCGCGCGGTAGCCACTACCATAGCTATATCCCATACTCGCCATGCCCTTGCTGCCACGGTAACCAGTATTCACCGACCCCATGTCACTGCTGCCGTCGTTAGACCAGCCTTGTGTCACATTGTAAGAAAGACGGTCATCCATTGATGTTCCGTTAATACCCGCCTGATTCTGAACACTACCTTGGTTGTTATTTGTCATCTGATAACTGGCGAAGCTACGGTTAGCAAGTGATGAACCGCTCAACAAACTTAATGGTACTTGAACGTTCATGGATAACTGTCTGTTCTCCGGCCAGCTATTGTCCCCTTTAATGCGGTCAATACTGTAATTCATGCCGTAAGTCACCCCGTGGTAGCTGTTGCTATAGCCCGCAGTAAGGTTGTTATTGACCTTACTGTTGTCCCAATAGTTATCCCGCATCCCAGAGATATATAGCGATCCTAAATCCCCCATATTCTGAGACAAACGTAACTGGTAACTATTGCGCTTACGGTCTTGTGACCAGGGCTACTGATCGTCGCGTAATTGGTAGCCATTGTTGTTAACATCGGAAAAACTGTAATAATTTCGGGTCGAGTAGCGCATAGTCGCGACATCAATTGATGTGCCGGTACTGGCAATATTTTTGGCATAGCGCAACCGATATGACTCCCCTTTTTGCCGGTCATCCACGTCCTTCAGCTTAGCGTTCGACTGAGTGACATCCGCAGACAATGCGCCAAAGTTCCCTAAAGACAACCCGCTCCCCACCACGCTTGAGAAGTAATCATCCGCGACCAGTCCACCACCATACAGCGTGAGATTATAGGGCAAACCATAAACCAAAGTGCCGAGTCCAAAAGTTGACTCCTGAGAGCCAACAGTGGTGCTGCCATTATATTTCCCACTGGTCAGTTCATACTTAAATGCACCAGGACGTAACATTACCGGCAGTGTTGAATAGGCGACAGTCTGGGTGCGAACGGAGCCATCAGCTTCAGTTATCGTTACCGTCAAATCACCTGAAGAACCACTCTGCCCCAAGTCATTTAGCGTAAACGGGCCTGGTGCAACATAGGTTTGATACACAATGTTGCCATTCTGCCTCACGGTTACCCTCGCATTACTTTGCGCAACACCAGAGATAACCGGAGCAAAGCCACGCAGATTGTTGGGCAACATCTCTTCGGTTGAGTTAAGTTTGACGCCACGGAACGGAATGCTGTCAAAAACATCCCCGCCACTGCTGCTTTCACCTGCCAATATTTCAGAATGCCAAGGCTGGATATCCCGCTGCAGGTAGCTATTGATAAACTGGGTGTCCTGCGTACTTTCACCCGCACGATTATCACCATTCGTCGTATTCCGGCTATGGGTAATCAGGCTGCGTAAACGCCAGGCATCAAAGTTCAACCCCGCCCGTAAGTTGGCAAAGAGGCTTGTTTGCTCTGATGTTCCCAAGTCTGATTGGGAAGAGCGTCGGCTGCGGCTGCCGTTCACGTTATAATTCAGCAAAAATGCCGGAATACCTTGATTCCACAATGAGGGATCAACCTGATTGCTACTATTTGGCTGCATTGCGACTTGGGGGATACTGATATCCAGCCGCAACTTGGCCAGCGAAAATTGCACCTGCGCATGAGGAATCAGGGCGGGCAAATCCTCCACTGGCTTATCCAGTGGTAAATTTGAGAATGTCGGCAGTGCACTGGTATTCACGCCGAACTCATTCAGTAACGCGGGCGTGAGGAGTGGCTCAACCTTATTCCGCGAGCCTTTTTGGAAAGTGATTGTTTGCTCGCCGCGCTCAATCTGATTAACAAATATCGTCACCAGATAGGCCCCTTCAGGCACCTGATCGGTAGTCTCAAACTGAGTCAAATCCACTTTTTCAGACTGCTCTTGATCAAGCATTAGCAGCCCGGCATCAAAATAATCCCGGCCCCAAGCGGGCAGAACAGACGTAAGTAATATCGCACCCGTAAATATAGGTGAGATTTTTATCCCATTAACGTGTCGTTTCATGATATTTAGCTCAACCTGGTTTATCTGTTTTGCCAATACACAAAATTGGAATTAAAAACATATGATTAACCAGCAGTTAAAATAAGTTTGTCGGTAAACTGGATATCAATATCGAGATGAGCCAGTAAGTGATTTTTGTTGTTCTAATGGCGTATTCCATGCTGTCTCATCAAGCAATTGCCACTCAACTGGCCCCTTTGTACCCGCAGGCAAGTTATAGCGTTGCTGCCCTTTTGGTGGAACCATCAGGCGCATAGCCGCATTATCAAACAAATAGTTACCAACTTTTAACCGAGAAAATGTCAACCAAAACGGCGTTGGGTTTTCAGCAACCAGCGTATTACCTTCCAGATGGAAGCGTAATTGTGAGGCAGCACCTGCCACCCCACTGTCCGGCAGGCTGGACGGGCGGTAAAATAGTTTAAGATTACTGACAACAGCTAACGTTAATTGACCGCCGTTTTGCGCCATATTCGCAGGTGTAGATGGGATAGCCTTGGTAGCAATATAAAATACTGACTCCCGATCCTGTGCTAACTCCCCTCCGGTACGCCGAATACGCAAGGTCAAATCACTATTAGGCTCCAGTCGTTGCAGCGGCGGAGTGACAATAAAAGGCATCGGAGTAACGACTTTGCTCTGCGGTGCAACGCTGCCAGTTTGAGGATCCATACTCCGAATCCAAGATTGCATTAAAAAAGGCTGATCACTTTTGTTATAGACGGTTAATGCAACACCCTGACTGGCTTTTTCCGGGTAAATAACCCGCATCACATAAAAGGAAATACCTTTAAGTTCAGCCTGATTTGCGCTCACCGATAAACTGTTCAGCATCAGTAAGCTCCCAATCATTATTAATGACAGGCGAGTCCAGAAACTTTTCATTTACTCTCCAGAAATTATGGCGGTGAATATTCGCATTTCGACGAGAGGATCCCGTAATCGGTAATCACTCGCCAGTCAGCCATTGCCAACGGTGAAATAGCTGGATAAATTTGATTACTGTGAGGGGCAATCATTGCCGGGTGCTGCTCGAAACTAACGGCGCGATGATTAATATTCAATTGCCCCAGCGTTAAAAAATAGGGTGTAGGATTTTCTACAAGGATACCCTCAGCGACTTGGGTAAATTGTAATTTGCAGTAAGCGTCTTCCGGGGTCATATTCAACCCATCGGGGCGATAGAACAGCTTAATCAAAAAACGAATTCCCATTGATAGCTGGGCCTGCTCTGTCAGCTCGGAGGCTTGAGCAGGAATCGCCAGAACAGATAAATAAAACACCGATTCATGTTGCTGCGATAATGTTCCTTTATTCTGGCGTATAATACGCAGCAAATTACGGCTATTAGGCTCCAGCCGAAATAATGGTGGTGTCACGATAAATGGTGCTGCTTGTTTATTATCTGGACCCAGTTGAACCAGAGACTGAATTAAATAAGTTTTATCGCCATCATTCTTAACCAGAACAGTGCGCGCCCGATCAGTTTCATTAAATACGACCCGCGTTTGTCCAAGGCTTATTCCGCCATCAGCAGCAAAAACGATATTTCCCCAGAGGCTAAGAAGTAAGCCACTGATAAGTTGCAAGTCTCGCAAACGAAGGGCTCGAATCATAATGCACTCTTAATCGTAAAGAAAATTGAAGGTAACTCGAGCAATGAGTTTACCGGTGGTTGGATTACAGCCCCCCGAATCAATACAGGATACCCCTGCGGAAAATGCCATAGCGGCACCGGTGGCTGGCGGGACTATTCCTTGAAATTGCAGCTTGTCATCATGGCGAACGGTATTCATGTTTTGAGTTAGCAGCACACCAACCCCTTGAGCGTCTGAGTCAGCGTCACGAAACAGCCATTTGCTGCCACTGCCATCACCATTGCCAGTGACCTGGATAACAGGTTTTTGGCTACCAGGTGCCGTCCCGCTACAATTTTGTACTTTCAGAGAGAAAGTATTGGATGCAGCCACGGCTCCCGATAACAACGCGCTTGTTTGGACGCTACCCAAATGCAAAAACTCTTGATCTAGCTTAATTTCGCAAGTTCCAGGAACAATGGTGGCACGGAAATCCACTATTTCAGTAGCTTGTACCGGCAGAGCGACTACACAGATGAAAAGGCTCGCAGAACCCGCATTACGGCACCACTTTAGTAAAGGCATCGATACCTCCAAGATCGTTGATCACCCGCCAGCGGACCTCCCCTTGTTTAACTTTGCTCGGGAAGATATGGCTACTGAAAGGGGCAATCATACTGGCTTCGGCGCGCGCCAAAGATAGCGCCTCTCCGGCAAAACTGATGCCAGCAAAGTTAATAAAATAGGGGGAGGCGTTATTAACCTGTAATCCCTCTTTCACTGGGGTAATTTGTAGGTTCTTATGGGCATTGGCGACAGTCGGGGCTAATCCAGCAGGGCGATAAAATAGCTTGATGACGTTCGCAACGCCCAGTTTTACTTCACCACCAACGTTTTGTTGCTGATCTTCTCCTGTTCCTGCAACGCTACTGGGTATAGCCCGAGCATTAATATAGAAAACCGATTCACGATCACTGGGCAAAGCCCCACCATTAGCAGAAATCCGAATTTGGTTGCTACTATTTGGTTCGAGGCGAAATAACGGCGGAGTGACCAAAAAAGGGGCGACTCCTTTCCCATCAATAGAAGCGCTGACTGTGGTCTGTACCAAATAAGGAGCATCTGGTTGCGTATTGCGCAAAGTGAGTGAAACACTCGATGCACCCTGTGGGTAAATCAGCCGAGTGGCACTAATACCAAATCCGCCAGCCTGAACGGTTTGAGTGGCAGTCAAACCAACGAATATCAAAGATAGCGTGCGAAATAAAAATTTCATTACTCAAACTCCTCTTGCCTGATGGCAGGGAGTTATCATCACCTGCCATCAGAAATGGTTAGTTATAAACAAAACTAAATGTAATTGGTGCACTAATCGTTGTATTTTCGATGGCTGATATATTAGTGGTAGCTAACGCGGCACTTAAAGAAATCGATTTTTCAAAATCTCCAGGTGCTGGCGTGCTACCCGCAGTCCCAACAAGAATAGAGTCTCCACTTTGTAGGATGGTGCCTTCATGTTTGACCATGACACCAACACTAGAGCTATTATCGCTGTTAAAGATATTGTTACTGCCACCGCTCAGTGTTGAACCCGAAATACGCAAGCTCGCCGTATCATCCTCCGCCGACGGTTTTCCACAATTCATAAGTCTCACATCAAAATTTTGTGCCGTCTTATCAATAAAAGTATTAGGGGCAGTGAAAACGGCTGCTGTGTGGTTATTCAAATTCAATCGGTCAGTGACCGAGACATCACAGGTTGCAGTTACGATGCTAGCCTCTATCGTTATCATAGCATTACGCCCAGATTCTGCTGCAAAGGCCGTTCCAGCCGAAGCCAGCAATAACAAAGCGGCAGGTGATAAAGTTAAAAGTGTTGTACGCATGTATTTATTCCTCTAATGACACGTTGATTAAGGATTTGAGTGTGTCCTAGAGAGAGCTAAAAATTTAATGATTTAGTCTAATTAAGGTGGAGTTAAGACTCTTCAGGTTTAC
>NZ_JAZGQA010000206.1:0-7342 GCF_048593855.1 Yersinia sp. 2542 StPb PI | reverse complement strand
AAATCGCGGATTAAACGTTAAGTGCAAACGTTAAAACCTGGTGGTAAAAATCGGTGCGATTTAACAAAAATGATTTAAAAGCTGCAAAAAGTTGACATATTTAGTGTCATCTTCTAGCGGCCAAAAGGCCGAGTTAGGATACCGATAGCGGAGCCTAAAAACAAAATATATTTAACAGACTAATTTTTAGTTTGTGGATTACAAAAAAATTTTAATTTTTGCTTGTGAAGTTGAGGTGAGCCATGACAACAAAACCCTCTGATTCTGTAAGTTGGTTTCAGGTACTCCAGCGCGGCCAGCTTTATATGAAGACCTGGCCTGCCGATAAGCGCCTGGCGCCGATGTTTCCCGAAAATCGCGTGGTTACGGCGACACGCTTTGGTATCCGCTTTATGCCACCACTGGCCATTTTTACCCTGACCTGGCAGATAGCCCTCGGTGGCCAGTTGGGACCAGCCATCGCTACGGCGCTGTTCGCCTGTGGTTTACCATTGCAAGGGTTGTGGTGGTTAGGCAAGCGCGCGATAACCCCGTTACCGCCAACCTTACTCCAGTGGTTCCATGAGGTACGTAACAAGCTAACAGAAGCGGGGCAGGCTGTTGCGCCTATCGAGCAGACGCCGACTTATCAATCCCTGGCCGATGTGCTGAAACGAGCCTTCAAACAGTTGGATAAAACGTTTCTTGATGACCTCTAGTGGCGGTTTCATGCCAGCGGGCTTTTATGCCTCACAGGATTAGTGGTGCAAAATCCCCTGTCAAATCAAAGTATGGCCCAAGCCTGTGTGCGATGATTTCCTCATTATTTATGTCTTAGGAGTTAGTGATGGATATGACCAACGCCCAACGACTGATTCTGTCGAATCAGTACAAAATGATGACCATGCTGGATCCGGAAAATGCTGAGCGTTATCGTCGCCAGCAAACCATTGTCGAGCGCGGCTTTGGTTTGCAGATGCGTGAATTGGACCGTGATTTTGGTGAGATGAGCGAAGATACTTGCCGTACTATCATTAATATCATGGAGATGCACCACGCCCTGCAAGTCTCCTGTGGTAACCTGAAAGACAAGCAAGACTTGGATGAACGCCGTATCGCGTTCCTCGGTTTTGATGCTGCTACCGAATCCCGTTACCTGAGTTATGTGCGCTTTATGGTCAATACCGAAGGGCGCTACACCCATTTTGACTCAGGGACTCATGGTTTCAACTCTCAAACCCCAATGTGGGATAAATACCAACGTATGCTGGCTATCTGGCAATCATGTCCACGCCAATACCATTTGAGTGCTGTTGAAATTTCGCAAATTATCAATGCCTGATAGCGCGTAACTTGTTTGCTATCAGTAAGTTGAAAAATAGTTTTACTGATGAGGATGTGCTTGTGGAGTGTAAAGGTTTTCTTTTTGATTTGGACGGGACTTTGGTTGATTCTTTACCTGCTGTCGAACGAGCCTGGATTGGCTGGGCGCAAGGTCGAGGCATCAACCCAGCAGAAGTTCTTGATTTTATCCATGGCAAACAAGCAATTACCTCTTTACGTCATTTTATGTCGGGTGCAAGTGAGGCTGAAATTCAGGCTGAGTTTCTGGCATTAGAGCAGGTTGAAGCTAATGATACCGATGGTGTGAGCGCATTGCCGGGGGCGGTGGCGCTGTTGGAGCGACTAAACAGCCTGTCTATTCCGTGGGCTATTGTCACTTCAGGCTCAGTACCGGTCGCTTCTGCGCGCCGTGCCGCCGGCCATCTGCCGGTACCTGAAGTGTTTATCACCAGCGAACAAGTTAAGCACGGCAAACCGCAACCAGATGCTTATCTGCTGGGGGCCGAGCGCTTAGGGCTGGCACCGGCTGATTGTATCGTAGTGGAAGATGCCCCTGCGGGGATTTTGTCAGGCTTGGCGGCGGGCTGTCAGGTGATTGCGGTCAATGCTCCGGCTGATACTCCCAAACTTGATCAGGTTGATTTAGTGCTCAGTTCGCTGGAGCAGATTAGCGTTGAGGTTACCGCTAACGGCGCGCGGGTTGTGCGAGTAGGTTAATTTTTCGCCAGATACCTTAATGTCACCACTGAGAGCGCCTGATGGCGCTCTTTTACTGTCTGGCACCTCACAAATTGATAAACTTTTTTCAGGAAAAAAACACAATAAAACCCTTTGTGGGATGGTAAGCACATAAATTTGCAGTCATTATTGATCTCAGACAGCGGCCGCTGCTGATTTTAATGTTTTACTGCCAGAGCCGGATATTCCCTTTCACTTTTTGCCAACGAGGCCATTTTGAACCGCGAACTATTGTGGGTGTTGACGCTACTTCTAATCGCTATTGTGCTGTTTACTACCAATAAACTGCGCATGGACGTGGTAGCTCTGTTGGTCATTATTGCCTTTGTGATGAGTGGTACGTTGTCATTAGGTGAGGCGACCAGCGGATTCAGTGATCCTAACGTGATATTGATTGCGGCGCTGTTTGTTATTGGTGAAGGGTTGGTCAGAACCGGTGTTGCTTATCAGGTGGGTGATTGGCTGGTCAAGGTCGCCGGTCACAGTGAAACCAAAATGCTGGCGTTATTAATGGTAACGGTTGCCGGATTAGGCGCTTTTATGAGCTCTACCGGAGTGGTGGCAATCTTTATCCCAGTGGTATTGAGTGTTGCCAGCCGGATGAAAATTTCGCCGGGGCGGTTAATGATGCCGCTAAGTTTTGCCGGCTTGATAAGTGGCATGATGACGCTGGTGGCAACGCCACCAAATATGGTAGTTAACAGTGAATTACTGCGCGAAGGTATCAAAGGGTTTGGCTTCTTTGGCGTTACCCCTATCGGCATTATCATTTTGCTGATGGGTGTCGCTTATATGTTAGTGGCTCGGCGCTGGCTGGGCGGGAAGCAGGAAAGCTCAGAGAAAGAACAGCAATGGAAACGCCGCACTTTCCGTGACCTTATCCGCGATTATAAACTGACTGGCCGTGCGCGCCGTTTGGCTATCCGCCATGATTCTCCTTTGATTGGCCGTTCTCTTGACGAACTGCATCTGCGCGCCCGCTATGGGGCGAATGTGGTGGGGATTGAACGCTGGAAGCGTTTCCGGCGTGTGATGGTGAGTGCCACCGGTTCATCTGAATTACACGAGAACGATGTCTTACTGATCGATATGTCAGATTGCGACATAGATTTACGTGAATTTTGCACTGAACAGATGCTGGAACCGATGGTGCTGCGCGGTGAATACTTCTCAGAGCAGGCGCGCAACGTCGGGATGGCCGAGGTTTCGCTCATTCCTGATTCCGCTCTCTTGGGAAAGAGTCTACGTGAAGTCACTTTCCGTACCCGCTATGGTTTGAATGTGGTGGGTATTCGTCGTAATGGTAAGACTTTGGAAGGCAAACTGGTTGATGACAAATTACAGTTTGGCGATATCTTACTGGTGATCGGTGATTGGAAACTGATTCGCCAGTTGCAGTTAAAGACCCGTGATTTCATCGTACTGAACCTGCCGGCGGAAGTGGATGAAGTGGCACCGGCCATTTCGCAAGCCCCACATGCATTATTCTGTCTGGCGTTGATGGTTGCCATGATGATGACCGACGAGGTGCCAAATGTGATTGCGGCATTGGTCGCCTGTTTGCTGATGGGTCAGTTCCGATGTATTGATATGGAAAGTGCTTATCGTTCAATCCATTGGCCGAGCTTGATTTTAATCATCGGGATGATGCCCTTTGCACAAGCATTGCAAAAAACCGGTGGGGTAGATTTGATTGTCCGTGGTTTGATGGATGTGGCCGGTGGGATGGGGCCGCGCGTCATGCTGCTATGTTTGTTTGTGTTGTGTGCCACGATTGGGCTGTTTATCTCTAATACTGCCACGGCAGTTCTAATGGCACCGATTGCGATTGCTGCTGCGCGGGAGATGTCGGTCTCGCCGTATCCCTTTGCGATGATTATTGGTATTGCAGCTTCAGCGGCCTTTATGACGCCGGTTTCGTCACCGGTGAATACCTTAGTATTGGGGCCAGGTGGTTATAAATTCGGTGATTTTGTCCGCATGGGGGTGCCATTTACGATATTAGTCATGATTGTTAGTGTGATGGTGGTGCCGGTGCTGTTCCCATTCTGATTGGGATGCTACAGGGTAAGAGTTGTGTTTAGTTCGGTTGATATGAGATTGGTGCTCACCTTGCAGGTCCCCTTACTCATCGTTTCGGCTGACGGACGGCTATTATAGCCTCTTTGAGGCTACCCTCCGGGCCAACGCAAGCGTTGTTCAAAACTGCTTCGCAGTGTTGTCGCGTCCCTGCTCATGACGCCTAAATCCGCCGTCCTTGGCGGATTTCCCTGGCTACATTCTTCACTCGGCGGCTCAAATGTGCTTTTAAACGTCAAGGGCTGGAATATTCGTTGCTGGTTAATCCAGCGAATCGAGGCTGATTTCATCCAGTGATAGGCTAAAGCTGGGCACAAACACCTCCATAAAGTAATCCATTTCTGGGCTTTGGCGCATCGCGAGGGTTTTCTCCAACCGCGCTTTGGCTTGAATAAACTCGTTATTACCCGCCGATAACTCTTCCAGACATTTTAGATAAGCACACAGGGCATCAGCTTGTTTAACCAGCGCTTTCTCTTCTTCGCTGTAATAGTGCTCATCCAGCAGACAGCGGAAATCATGTTGTAACTCTTGCGGCAGCATTTCGATCAGTTTCTGTTGGGCAACTTTTTCGATCTTTTTGTATTCGTGGGCGATTTGTGGATTGTAATACTTGATAGGTGTAGGTAAATCCCCGGTAATCACCTCGCTGGCATCGTGGTACATCGCCAGCAGCGCAATACGATCGCCATTGAGATTGCCGTTAAACTTACGGTTCTTAATGATAGCTAGCGCATGAGCGACAAATGCTACCTGCAAACTGTGTTCAGAGACATTCTCAGTGCGAACATTGCGCATCAGCGGCCAGCGGTTGATCAGTTTCAGACGAGATAGATGGGCGAAGAAGTGACTCATTATTTACTCTCTTTGTACTTTTTAAGTGCAGGCATGGGGGTAGTTTATCAGATCGGGTTTCAGTTGATGCGCGATTAGTTCGGATCAGGTTTCGGTTGTTAGAGCTTCATCGCTCATCTAACCTCTGTAGTGGATTTGATCGGATCCTATTTCGGTTGTTATTCGTTCAGTGATTACTTTATCTCTGCGGCCTCAACCGAGCAGGAGGGCAAGCCGGCCCTCCTGCACCTGCGGCTTGCGCGAAATATTACTGCTATTTGCAGTCCCCTCCGGCAGCCGTTGGCCTTGTCGAGCCAGCGCGATGGGCATCCCTGCCCAAGCGCGCTTTTCGCGGGCGTCCATGCCCGCTTACTCGGGCCATCGCCTTTGTCGGTAATATTCCTGATTGCGCTTAAGGTCAAAATCCAATTCGAAACGCGGGTTTTGACCTTGATGTTTAAAAGCACATTTGAGCCGCCGAGTGAAGAATGTAGCCAGGGAAATCCGCCATGGACGGCGGATTTAGCCGTCCCGCCAGCGGAATGATGAGTGAGGGCACCCACGAAGTGGGCAAGCGATACGTGCGTAAGCGCAGGGGTTCCAAGGGGGTTACGCGCTTGTAACCCCTTTGGCGGTTGAGGCTACTGAGGTTAGGGGAACACTGAAGCCCTAACAACCGAACCAATCACCCAATAAAATCAAATAGTTACTGATGATATGTCTCCAGGAACCGCCCTAACTTCCTCACTGCCATCTCCAGCTCATCCACGCGCGGTAACGTTACAATCCGCACATGATCAGGATAGGGCCAGTTAAAGGCGCTGCCTTGAACCAACAGCACTTTTTCCTGCAATAGCAGATCCAATACCAGTTTCTGATCATCTTTCAGGTTAAAACGCTTCTGATCAATACGTGGGAACATATACAACGCGCCTTGAGGTTTCACGCAGGAAACCCCCGGTATTTGGTTGATCAGTTCCCAGGCACGGTCACGCTGTTCGTACAAGCGCCCGCCTGGCTGAATAAACTCGCTAATGCTCTGATAACCACCTAATGCCGTTTGAATGGCATGCTGCATAGGCACGTTGGCGCACAGACGCATTGATGCCAGCATCTCTAAACCTTCAATATAACCTTTAGCGTGTTTTTTAGGACCATTCAGCACCATCCAGCCCTGACGGAAACCTGCAACACGGTAAGTCTTGGATAAACCATTGAAGGTCACAGTTAACAAATCAGGTGCCAGAGCCGCAATAGAATGATGCTGAGCCTCGTCATATAAAATCTTATCGTAGATCTCATCGGCGAAAATAATCAGGTCATTTTGACGGGCGATTTCAACAATCTCCAGTAACAGCTCTTTGCTGTATACCGCGCCGGTCGGGTTATTCGGGTTGATAATCACAATCCCACGGGTACGCGGCGTGATTTTACTACGGATATCATCTAAATCAGGGAACCAGCCCGACTCTTCATCACACATATAATGTACGGCGGTACCACTTGAAAGCGAAACTGCCGCCGTCCATAACGGATAATCTGGTGCAGGTACCAGCATTTCATCGCCCAGATTCAGCAATGCTTGCATGGATTGCACGATCAGCTCAGAGACCCCGTTTCCAATGTAGATATCCTCGACTGTCAGGTCACGCATATCCCGTGCCTGATAGTGCTGCATAATAGCTTTGCGCGCCGAAAACAGGCCTTTGGAATCGCAATAGCCCTGTGCAGTTGGCAAATTACGGATCACATCCACCAGAATTTCATCGGGTGCATCGAAACCAAACGGGGCAGGGTTGCCGATGTTCAGTTTCAGAACTTTATTACCTTCTTCTTCAAGACGCTTAGCTTCTTTTAGCACTGGTCCACGAATGTCGTAACAGACGTTGTCCAGTTTGCTGGATTTCTCAATGGGGGACATAAAAAATTGAGCCTTTTGCTGGTAAAAGCGTGTCCTCAGCGTGGAACACTGCAAGGTATCCAATGTACTCCGACGCTGCTGCTTTTTGAAGTTCTATGCACATCTTTAGTGCCAATGGCTGCTCTTATTTTAAATGACTACCAGTTTCATTGGTATGGAATATAATCGATGTTTTTGTCTTTAAATCTACTTTTTTATGCCTTATTTATTGGATTATCTGGGTTTTTATCCTGGATAATTGCGTGACATACAGCAGTTACCAACAAAATATATCTATAAGATGAGGTTCACTTTCGCTGCCAAAATCGCGGGTTGATACCGGTGATAATGAGACGCGATTATGCTGCATCCTATTAGCCGGGATCTCAATCCAACAATTTATATCATCATACATATTATTAAGATGTGAAAAGAAACAAAACTGTAGATAGGAAAACTATTAAGAAT
>NZ_JAZGQA010000205.1:0-7343 GCF_048593855.1 Yersinia sp. 2542 StPb PI | reverse complement strand
GAAATTGATACAGAAAAGTCCGCTACAAATTTTATAGAAATAGAAAGTAATATGGTTGAAATTACTAAGATTTCTGAAATAATAGAAAGTAATATGGTTAAATTCACTCAAAGTCTTGAAGCAATAAATGATGGATCTGAGCAATCGGCAAACAATGCTCTTGAATGGGACCTTTCTTATCGCGATTTGTCATCTTAGTAATTGACACACATTGGCCATCACCATCGTTTACACCTATCGCTACCAGTAATCGCCATTGTTGCCAAAATGTTAATGTTTCTTTGTGTTATATTTAATTCAGACCTCATAATTTCAAGGGAATAGCCTTGTTGAGATGAATGCTGTTTTAGAACACTTATAAGAAACAATGGAGGCGCTATGTCGTTGGATCTGCGAAAAACGAGTATGGCCAAGTTGGTCGCTCTTAATCACGAATATCACTACTACAGCCTGCCGCAACTGGCGGCAGTGCTGGGGGATATTGACCGACTGCCGAAATCACTGAAAGTGTTGCTGGAGAATCTACTGCGTCATCTGGATGGCGAACAGGTTCAAGAGGAGGATTTAAAAGCCATTGTCGATTGGCAGCTCACCGGGCATGCCAGCCGGGAGATTGCTTATCGGCCCGCGCGGGTATTAATGCAGGATTTCACCGGGGTACCGGCGGTAGTGGACTTGGCTGCGATGCGTGAAGCAGTCAAACGGCTGGGGGGCGATGTGGCACAGGTTAACCCATTGTCACCGGTAGATTTGGTTATCGACCATTCCGTCACTGTTGACGAGTTTGGTGATAAAGCCGCCTTTGGCGAGAATGTCCGGCTCGAAATGGAACGTAACCACGAGCGTTATATCTTCTTGCGTTGGGGGCAGAAAGCCTTTAGCCGTTTCCGTGTGGTGCCGCCGGGTACCGGGATCTGCCATCAGGTTAACCTTGAGTATTTGGGGCAGACGGTATGGCATGAACAGCAGCAGGGGCGGGAGGTCGCTTACCCTGATACGCTAGTGGGGACCGATTCCCACACCACCATGATCAATGGCTTAGGGATACTCGGTTGGGGGGTTGGTGGGATTGAAGCGGAAGCCGCGATGCTGGGCCAACCGGTCTCGATGCTGATTCCCGATGTAGTCGGCTTCAAAATGACCGGTAAGATGCGTGAAGGGATCACTGCCACGGACTTGGTGCTTACCGTAACGCAAATGCTGCGAAAACACGGGGTAGTAGGCAAATTCGTTGAGTTTTATGGTGATGGCCTGGCTGATTTGCCACTGGCAGATCGCGCGACTATAGCCAATATGTCGCCGGAGTTTGGTGCGACCTGTGGTTTCTTCCCGGTGGATGACGTAACGCTGGGGTATATGCGCTTAAGTGGCCGCAGTGATGAACAGATAGCCTTGGTTGAGGGCTACAGTAAAGCACAGGGGCTGTGGCGTCATCCTGGTGACGAGCCAATATTCACCAGCCAGCTCTCATTGGATTTGAGCACGGTGGAAGCCAGTATGGCTGGACCAAAACGGCCACAAGACCGGGTCGCTTTACCCAAAGTGCCTTTAGCTTTTAAAGCGTTTGAAGAACTGGAAATCAATAGCAAAAAAGATAAAGTTGACCATGTTAGCTTCACGCTGGAGGGAAAAACGCACGAGTTGGCGCCCGGCGCGGTGGTAATTGCCGCGATAACCTCCTGCACCAACACCTCAAATCCTAGTGTACTGATGGCAGCCGGTCTGTTAGCTAAAAAAGCGGCAGAGAAGGGGCTAAAAACCAAACCGTGGGTGAAAACCTCGCTGGCACCAGGCTCTAAAGTGGTGACTGAGTATCTCAATGCCGCCGGATTAACCGCTTATCTGGATAATTTGGGCTTCAATCTGGTGGGTTATGGTTGTACCACCTGTATTGGTAACTCTGGCCCATTGCCTGATCCAATAGAAAATGCCATCAAAGTCGGGGATTTGACCGTCGGTGCGGTGCTGTCCGGTAACCGAAACTTTGAAGGGCGCATTCATCCTTTAGTCAAAACCAACTGGCTGGCTTCGCCGCCGCTGGTGGTGGCTTATGCTCTGGCCGGTAATTTGAATGTCAACTTGGCACAAGAGGCGCTCGGTAACGACCCTGACGGCAAGCCGGTTTATCTAAAGGATATCTGGCCTAGCGGATTTGAAATCGCTAAAGCTGTCGAAGAGGTTAAAACTGAGATGTTCCGTAAGGAATATGCCGCCGTATTTGATGGCGATGAGGAGTGGCAGTCGATTCAGGTTAATAGCACACCAACCTATGACTGGCAGAGCGATTCCACCTACATCCGTTTGCCTCCCTTCTTTAGTGATATGAAAGCGTTGCCTGATCCGGTTGAGGATATTCACCATGCACGTATTTTGGCGATTTTGGCCGATTCTGTCACCACCGACCATATTTCTCCCGCCGGTAATATTAAGCTTGATAGCCCTGCGGGCCGCTATTTACGTGATCGTGGGGTCGAGATTAAAGAGTTTAACTCCTACGGTTCCCGTCGTGGTAATCATGAAGTGATGATGCGTGGGACGTTTGCCAATATCCGTATCCGTAATGAGATGGTCCCGGGGGTTGAAGGGGGTGTCACTCGTCATATTCCGTCACAAAATGAGATGGCTATCTATGATGCTGCTATGCGCTATCAGCAGGAGAATGTGCCATTGGCGGTGATTGCCGGTAAGGAGTATGGGTCCGGTTCGAGTCGTGACTGGGCAGCTAAAGGGCCAAGGCTACTGGGTGTGCGGGTAGTGATTGCTGAGTCATTTGAACGTATTCATCGCTCCAATCTGATTGGGATGGGTATTTTGCCCCTCGAGTTCCCAGCAGGGGTTAATCGCAAAACTTTGGGGCTGACGGGTGATGAATCCATTAGCGTCAGTGGGTTACAAAAACTGTCCCCAGGGCAGAAGGTGGCGGTGACGATAACCTATGCTGACGGGCGGCAACAAATAGTAGATACCCACTGCCGTATAGATACAGGTAATGAATTGGTTTATTTCGAAAATGGCGGCATTTTGCATTATGTTATCCGCAAAATGCTGTAGTTATTAGAATGGTATAACCATTAGTGACAGTGTCACTACGATACTGGTTCGATAAAAAGGGTGGTTGAGAAACCACCCTTTATTGTTCTTGAACGCGGCTAATTATTTGGTCAGCAGATGGCCCATTTTGGCCGCTTTGGTGGCCATATACTGTTCATTCTTGGGATTTTGCCCGACAATCAATGGCACCCGCTCAACGATATTGATCCCCGCCTCGGAGAGAATCTCAACCTTCTTCGGGTTATTGGTTAGCAAGCGCACGGCTTTGACGCCCAGTAATTTATATATATCTGAGCATAAGGTGAAGTCACGTTCATCGGCGGCAAATCCGAGTTGATGGTTAGCTTCCACCGTATCAAAGCCCTTATCCTGTAATGCGTAAGCGCGAATCTTATTCAGCAAACCAATATTACGGCCTTCCTGACGATGATAAATCAGCACACCGCGCCCCTCTTCGGCAATGTGCGCCAATGCGGCTTCTAACTGAAAACCACAGTCACAACGCAGGCTAAACAAAGCATCACCTGTCAGGCACTCAGAATGAACACGGGAGAGCACTGGTTTATCACCACTGATATCACCAAATATTAAGGCCAGATGATCATGGCCAGAGGCTAACTCTTCAAAACCGACCATCAAAAAATCACCCCAAGGCGTCGGTAACTTGGCTTCTGCTACACGTTTAAGCTGCATCTTACTGTTCATATTATAACTTCAGACCTTAAGGATGTTATCGCGCATCCTGATGTGGATACCCGCTTTAACCCGTTATATCCCTTCATCTTAGGGCATAGGGTTAAATAAAAAATTTCTCTGCGATCATTATTAGCTATATTGCCATAACTTTTGGCTCACTGCTGTTCAACAAAGCAGCGAAAAGGAAAGAGAAAATGTCTGACGAGAGCATATTGGGGTAATAACATAATTTTGTTTATGTTATCAATGATTAATGGGACTTATACTGTGTGGTTATAGCTGCTGTACAATTTGTGCTATCACCATGGAAAAGACGATATAGACATTATGTGTAACCAAGGGCCCCAGATGTGGAATATAGCGAAACGAATCACTGTCGGAACACTTATCTTACTCTTACCCACCCTTGTTATCTGGCTTTCTGGTTGGCAGTGGCAACCCGGCAGTAATAATGTTTGGTTGAAAAGTGTGTTCTGGGTGACTGAAACGGTCACTGCGCCATGGGGAATCTTGACCAGTGCGTTGCTCAGTTGCTGGTTTTTATGGTGCCTACGGTTTCGGATTAAACCCGCGATGGGTTTGTTGGTCCTGATGGGCGGCGTAATTCTTGTCGGTCAGGGTATAAAATCACTGATTAAAGAGCAGGTACAAGAACCTCGTCCATTTGTCGTCTGGCTTGAGGCAGAACATCATATTGATAATCGCTTTTTCTATTCGCTTCCCCGTGCTGAACGCAGTGAGTTGGTCAAACAGCAACTACAGAGCCAAACCATTATTCCGCCGTGGTTGAGCAGTCATTGGCAGTTTGAAACTGGCTTCGCTTTCCCCTCAGGTCACACGGTTTTTGCTGCCAGTTGGGCATTGTTGGCGGTAGGCATATTGTGGCCACGGCGACATTATAAAACCGTCATTTTGCTAATGATATGGGCGCAAGGTGTCATGATGAGCCGGTTGGTATTAGGCATGCATTGGCCACGGGATCTGGTAGCCGCAGCACTTATCAGCGGGTTATTGGTCGCCATTGTGTGTAGCTTAGTACAACGTTGGTTCGGCTCGTTAGCCATTTTGCCACAGGAACAGCGCGAGATAGAAAAACGTGAGCATGAGGAAAATTGAGTGATTAGTTATTATTCTCAGCCCAGTCGCTTAAAATAATATCAATTAGGTGCCCAATCGGCGCTTTATCTTGGTGCAGGGTTTCTTTGCTGGGTAAGGAAGTGCTAATTTATCAAGTAAGGGCGCCACATTTTTGGCATAATTCATCAGGTTGATTCGGCCTTTAGGAAAAAACGTGAAATATTTGCTGATTTTTTTGTTAGTACTGGTGATTTTCGTGATTTCAGTCACGTTAGGGGCAAATAACGATCAAGTCGTTACCTTTAACTATTTATTGGCTCAGGGCGAATATCGGGTATCTACGTTATTGGCAACGCTTTTTGCGGCGGGCTTGGTACTTGGGTGGGTTATTTGTGGGCTTTTTTATCTGCGAGTTCGAATTTTACTGGGGCGCGCAGAGCGGAAAATTAAACGTCTTGAGTCACAGCAAGAGCAGCCTATTGAATCCAGTGCGGCTGTTTCCACACCTGCTGTCAGCAAGGAATAATTTTCTATGTTAGAAATGCTGTTTCTGCTGTTGCCCGTCGCTGCCGCCTATGGCTGGTATATGGGGCGTAGAAGCGCTCAGCAGGATAAGCAACAGGATGCTAACCGTCTGTCTCGTGAATATGTGGCAGGGGTTAACTTCCTTCTCTCTAATCAGCAGGACAAAGCGGTTGATCTGTTTCTTGAGATGTTGAAAGAAGACAGTTCGACCGTTGAAGCGCATCTGACATTAGGGAATCTGTTCCGTTCTCGTGGTGAAGTTGACCGCGCTATCCGCATTCATCAGGCGTTGATGGAAAGTGCTTCTCTGACCTTTGAACAACGATTGCTGGCAATTCAGCAACTTGGTCGTGATTATATGGCCGCGGGTTTATATGATCGGGCAGAGGATATGTTCAATCAATTGGTTGAAGAGCAAGATTTTCGGCTCGGGGCTCTACAGCAGTTATTGGTTATTCATCAGGCCACCAGTGATTGGAACAACGCGATTGAAGTGGCGGAAAAACTGGTCAAGATGGGCAAAGATAATCAGCGGCTGGAGATAGCGCATTTCTATTGCGAACTGGCGCTGCAAGCCATGGGGAGTGATGATTTAGAGAAAGCAATGGGGTTGCTGAAGAAAGCGGCTATTGCGGATAAGCAGTGCGCCCGTGTCTCCATCATGCAAGGTCGGGTGCATATTGCCAAGGGTGAATATGCCAAGGGCGTAGAGGCGCTGGAGCGTGTGCTGGAGCAGGATAAGGAAGTGGTCAGCGAGGCATTACCTATGTTGAGCGATTGCTACCAACATCTACAACAGCCCGAGGCGTGGGCGAATTTCCTCAAACGCTGCGTTGAAGATAATACGGGTGCTACGGCTGAACTGATGCTGGCAGAAATACTGGAACAGCATGAAGGCCGTGATGTGGCACAAACCTATATCAACCGCCAGTTACAACGCCATCCCACCATGCGTGTTTTCTATCGATTAATGGATTATCACCTGGCAGATGCAGAAGAAGGGCGAGCGAAAGAGAGCTTGCTGTTGCTGCGAGACATGGTAGGAGAACAGATTCGGACCAAACCCCGTTATCGCTGTCATAAATGTGGTTTTACCGCGCACTCTCTGTACTGGCACTGTCCATCATGCCGAGCCTGGGCCTCGGTTAAGCCGATCCGGGGATTGGATGGGCAGTAAACGTTTCTATTGTCAGAGGTAGCGCGACAGTCATCGGGTGACCTGAGCCACCCGATAGTTTTTGATGAAGTATTGTGGTGTTATCTTTATTTTTTCTTCTGAGGCGCTTTCACACCGTCTTTCAATAATTGTCGCAGTTTCTTCAACTCTTTTTGGCTTAACGGCTGCTCTGAAATCTCTTCTACACCTTGGCTATCAATCTCACCTTGATGCAACTTGGCATCTTTGCGGCTGGCTTTACTACTTTTAACATCAACCTCAAAGCTCTTTTCTAATCTTTCGCACACCTCGGTACTCAGGGAAAACTGTTTTTCTAAGGCAGCAGCCTTGATTTTCTCTTTTAATTCCAGAGGGATTTTAATGGTTAAGGTAGATATTTCGCTCATCATATAACCTTTAACTTAGGAGGAAATACCAAGCTAAGCGAGGGAAGCGAAACTGTCTAGGGGATAACACAACTGTCACAAAAAATTCACATTGGCCACGGCAAAAAGAGCGCCAATGCGCTCTTAGAAGGAGATAAAGCGTTAACCGGAGAGACGGGTATTAACGATAGATAATGGCGGTACCGTGCATTTTGTTATTGCCGGTCGCAGAAGTTATCAGGAAAGATTTTGCGCCGGCAGCCTTGGCTTGCTGCGCCAATGCATTTTCTAACTCGGTCAAGGTAGTTGCATTACTGGCAGAAATCACGCCAATTTCATTCAATCCTGCTGATTGATTAGTCTGTATTTGAGTGGCGGCGACGCTAGCAAATGATGCGAGAGACAGAATTAATGCCGGGACGATGAATTTAATGCTTTTCATGTGAAACTCC
>NZ_JAZGQA010000204.1:0-7353 GCF_048593855.1 Yersinia sp. 2542 StPb PI | reverse complement strand
CTCATCTATCTCTATCTCTATCTCTATCTCTATCTCTATCTCTATCTCTATCTCTATCTCTATCTCCCTTTTACCTGTAATAAGCTCAGCTTTATTTTCGATACATCCCGCATAGGTGTTGTTAGCTATGTAACAAGATAAAACTATTCGCGAAGCCGCTCTGAACTTCCACTTTTTGTACTGGCTGCATCATCCATCAACAGAGAAAATCAGCATATTCACGATAAGGCAAGCGGATGGCAATGAGGCTATCTGGCAGTAATACAAGGGATGGCTTCTTATCACTTTATCAATCGATCATGCTGCGGCCGCTATTGCCACTGGCTTCTTACCCCTTATTTTTCTACCTCAGTTGCCAGGAACTCTCATCACTGTGGGGCTGCTAGGGTTGGGGGGACTGGTATGGTTAAGTGGGCGTATCTACTGGCAATGTGTGGCATTAGTCATCATCAGCTTTGCGTGGGGAAGTTGGCACGGAAATAGGGTATTAATGCAAATTGAGGCGTTAACTCAAGGTGAGCAGCAAGTTATCGCCACTATAAAGAATGCCTATCTGACATGGGGAGAAGGGAATAAGGTCCTGTTGGGCATTCAGCAAGTTAATGGGCAAAGAGTATTTCCACCGATTGCAGTATCAGTAAAGTGGCCGGAGAAGCTTGAGCGCTATTGTGCTGGGCAGCAATGGGCGTTGAAGCTACGAATGCGGGCGGTGCATAGCTTACTCAATGAAGGGGGTTTTGATAGCCAACGCTGGGCTATAGCCAACCAGCGTCCATTGCAAGGGCGAGTGATTAAGGCTGAATTGCGTGATGCCCATTGTAATCTCCGCCAACGGGCCATCAGTGTTATTGAACAACAGCTACAGCAGTATGACCAGCGGCAGATACTGCTAGCTTTAGCTTTTGGTGAAAGAGAACAGTTGAACACACACCAGTGGGCGCTTTTTCGTAATACCGGAACGGCGCACCTGATGGCGATATCGGGTTTGCACATCGGGCTAGCGGCGCTGTTTGGCGGGATACTGGCTCGTGGGATCCAGTTATTTCTACCTGTTAGTTGGGTCGGTCCCGTGTTCCCGCTGCTGATTGGCTGGTTTGTGGCAATGGTTTATGTTTGGTTGGCGGGCGCGAATCCACCCGCGATGAGGGCGGCTATAGCATTAACCCTATGGTTACTGCTGAGGTTGTTCGGTATTTTATGCAGCGCCTGGCAAGTGTGGCTCTGGGTGTTGGCGCTAATATTACTCAGTGAACCACTGGCGGTACTATCAGACAGTTTTTGGCTCTCCTGTCTGGCGGTATTCAGTCTGATATGTTGGTTCTATTGGGTGCCAATTACTCAGCGTTTTAGGGGCGGATGGCTTGGGCTGACTATCCGCTGGTTCCATTTGCAATTTGGTATGATGCTACTATTGATGCCACTACAGATAGGCCTATTTCATGGCGTCAGCTTGTTTTCTATCGCTGCAAATTTGTGGGCAGTGCCTATCATATCCCTGCTTACTGTGCCTTGCGTATTGTTGGCCTTGGCCTGCATACCATTGCCTACCGTAGCTGGCCTGTTTTGGTTCTTGGCCGATATATCGCTTTGCGCGGTACTCTGGCCACTCAATTACCTAAAAACCGGTTGGTTGCATACTGGGTTAGCATCCGTTGCCGTAGCTTATGTGGGGTGGCTGGCAATACTTATTTGGCGTTTTCAGTGGTGGCGAAGCTATCCAATTGGGGTGATAGTCCTGTGTGTCAATTTGGTGTTATTCACTCAGCGGCGTGATGATTATCGCTGGCGCGTTGATATGTTGGATATTGGGCACGGTCTGGCAATAGTGATAGAACGCGCAGGGAAAGCAATTATCTTTGATACGGGCAATCGTTGGCACACCAGTAGCATGGCAGCCGCGGTTATTCTCCCTTATTTACGTTGGCGGGGCATTGTGGTTGAGCAAATTATCCTTAGCCATGATCATCTTGATCACACCGGAGGGCTAGCTGAGTTAAAGGCGGCATTCCCGCAGGCGAAAGTCCGTGCACCTTTCTCCTTAGCTGGCCCGATAGCGGGTTTGCCCTGTCAGAAAGGCGTGAAATGGCAATGGCAAAATTTAAATTTTGACGTTTTATGGCCGAGAACTCAGGTGATTAACGCCCAAAATGATGACTCATGTGTTATTCGCATTGATGATGGCAAACACAGTCTGTTATTGACGGGCGACCTTGAAACACGGGGAGAGCGACAGTTAGTTAAAAATTATCGTGCTAAGCTAGCCTCAACATTGCTGCAAGTTCCCCACCATGGCAGCAATACCTCTTCAACCGGCCCATTTTTGCGGGCAGTGAAGCCAGAATTGGCTTTTGCTTCCGCTGCACGCTATAACCAATGGCACCTGCCAGCTAAAAAAGTGATTAAACGCTATCAAAAAAATAGCATTATTTGGCGTGATACCTCGGTATCCGGGCAGCTAACTGTGTATTTTTACAGCGATAGTTGGCAAATTAGGGGCTATCGGGAACAAATAATGCCACGTTGGTATCACCAGCGGTTTGGCGTTGGAGGCCATAATGAGTAGAATGGGCCGCTATTTCTTCTGGTGCTGGTATTTGCATGATGAATGATAAAGATCTATCCACATGGCAGACGTTCCGTCGCCTCTGGCCAATGATCTCTCCTTATAAGACCGGTCTTGTTGTCGCGGCGATAGCATTAATCCTTAATGCCGCCAGTGACACGTTTATGCTGTCGTTACTAAAACCTTTGCTCGATGATGGTTTTGGTAAAGCGAATAGCTCAATTTTAAAATGGATGCCGTTGGCTGTTATCGGTTTGATGGTGGTTCGTGGAATAACCGGCTTTATTTCTAGCTATTGTATCTCATGGGTCTCTGGTCAAGTCGTGATGTTCATCCGCCGCCGCTTATTTAGCCATATGATGGGGATGCCGGTATCCTTCTTTGACCAGCAATCGACTGGCACGCTGTTGTCCCGTATTACCTATGATTCTGAGCAGGTAGCGGCATCGTCTTCTGGCGCATTGGTTACAGTGGTGCGTGAAGGGGCCTCTATTATCGGTTTGTTTATCATGATGTTTTATTACAGCTGGCAGCTGTCGCTGATTTTAATCGTCATTGCACCGATTGTTTCTGTTTCTATCCGGTTAGTCTCTAAGCGTTTTCGTAATATCAGTAAAAATATGCAAAGCACCATGGGAGAAGTGACCACCAGTGCAGAGCAAATGCTGAAAGGGCACAAAGAAGTGTTGATCTTTGGTGGACAGAAAGTTGAAACCGAGCGTTTTGATACCGTCAGTAATCGCATGCGTCAGCAGGGGATGAAGCTGGTTTCTGCTTCTTCCATTTCTGATCCCATCATTCAGTTGATTGCTTCATTTGCGTTGGCGTTTGTGCTGTATGCGGCAAGTTTCCCAAGTGTGATGGAAACCCTGACAGCGGGTACCATCACTGTGGTGTTCTCGGCAATGATTGCTCTGATGCGCCCGTTGAAGTCCCTTACCAATGTGAATGCACAGTTCCAGCGTGGGATGGCAGCTTGTCAGACGCTATTTGCTATTCTGGATATGGAACAGGAAAAAGACGAGGGGAAACTGGAAGTTGAGCGGGCTAAAGGTGAAATAGAATTCCGCCATGTCACGTTCTACTACCCAGGCAAAGATACTCCAGCACTGAATGATATCAATATGCACATTGAAGCGGGTAAGACCGTGGCATTGGTAGGGCGTTCAGGCTCAGGTAAGTCAACTATCGCCAATTTACTGACCCGGTTCTATGATGTCAGCGAAGGCAGTATCTTGATGGACGGGCACGATTTGCGAGATTATCGGCTTGGTGCCTTGCGAAATCAAGTCGCCTTGGTGTCGCAAAATGTTCATCTGTTCAATGATACGGTTGCCAATAATATCGCTTATGCCCGTGACGAGCACTATAGCCGCGCTGAAATCGAAGAAGCCGCCCGAATGGCATATGCCATGGACTTTATCAATAAAATGGAATTTGGCCTTGATACTGTTATTGGCGAGAACGGTGTGATGCTCTCAGGTGGGCAGCGTCAGCGTATCGCTATCGCTCGTGCGTTATTGCGCGATTGCCCGATACTGATTCTGGATGAAGCTACCTCAGCGCTGGATACTGAATCTGAACGGGCGATTCAGTCCGCATTGGATGAGTTGCAGAAAAACCGTACTTCACTGGTTATTGCCCATCGCTTATCTACGATTGAAAAAGCCGATGAAATTTTGGTCATTGAAGAGGGGCGCATTGTCGAGCGTGGTGTACATGCAGAGTTGTTGGCGCAACATGGTGCCTATGCCCAACTTAATCGTATGCAGTTTGGCCAATGATTGAGCGTATCTGGTCTGGGCGGTCTCGGCTGTATCTGTTACTGCTGCCACTATCTTGGTTATACGGTGCGGTCACAGCACTTATCCGGGCCAGTTACTCACTTGGCTGGCGTTCTGCCTGGCGCTCACCGGTCCCGGTGGTTATTGTCGGCAACCTTACTGCTGGCGGAAATGGTAAGACACCGGTCGTTATCTGGTTGGTGGAACAGCTACAACTACGGGGTTACCGTGTTGGGGTGGTGTCTCGTGGCTACGGGGGCAAATCTACGGTGTATCCGCTACTGCTATCCAATGAGACATCCACGGTGCAGGCAGGTGATGAGCCGGTTCTGATATATCAACGTACTCAGGCACCGGTCGCTGTCTCACCAACGCGCTCAGATGCCATCAAAGCGTTACTAAAAGCTCACACTTTGGACTTCATCATCACCGACGATGGATTGCAACATTATGCGCTACAGCGTGATTTTGAGCTGGTGGTGATCGATGGTGTGCGTCGTTTCGGTAATGGTTGGTGGTTACCGGCAGGCCCGATGCGTGAACGGGCGGGGCGTTTGCACTCAGTGGATGCGGTAATCACCAATGGTGGTATTGCCGCCAGCGGAGAAATACCGATGCAGTTGGTGGCGCGGCAGGCAGTCAATCTGGTTAGCGGTGAGCGGTTGCCCGCACAGCAACTCCAGCATGTCGTTGCAATGGCGGGTATTGGCCATCCTCCTCGGTTCTTTACCACCTTGAATTTACTGGGTATTGAGCCTAAGAGTAAGCATGCTTTTGCTGACCATCAGGATTATTCATTAGCACAACTTAGTCCGCTAACGAGTGGCCCGCAAATATTATTGATGACTGAAAAAGATGCAGTCAAGTGCCGGGCTTTTGCTCAGCCTAATTGGTGGTACCTGCCGGTAGATGCACAGTTACCGCCGGATCAGGCTGAACAATTACTGTTGAACATTCAGGCATTATCACGCCACGCCAGGTAGCCCACTTTATAGACTCAGCAGTGTTAGCTTGAGGGATGCCGCGCACGCCACAATTGAGCGCTGCTGGGTTTCTTCATATAGCTGTAGTTCATCAATTACCGTGGCTCCCAGCGCCCGCTGGAAATCCTGCTTGCTGGAGTGCCCCGCAAACTGGCTGTGACCACTATCCCCTAAATTTGATTGAAAAATACCTGCTGCGCTGACGGGGAGAAAATCCTCATAAACTAAAGGCTCATATTGGATAAATTCCCCGTCAATCAATTGGTCTAATGTCAGGTTTTGCATTGATTCAGTAAGGGTACTTAGCCCTCTCTCGGTAGGGAAATAGCGAAAGAAAGCGAGCTGTTCAGCGCGCATTGTCGGGTAGTCATCTGGGAACTGGCTAAATTTCTCTTTGAGAATCGCCATGTATTGCAGGGCATTTTTTTCATTCACGGGAACCTGTAGTTGATCTTGTGCCGCCTGTAGCAGGCAGTCATAGAGATTACGCCCCTTCGCTGTCAGCGCTGCCCCCCGTTGTTCTATTTCACCAAAACGGGCGGTGTGATGGCCTCGAATGAGTCGACCATCTGTTGCGACAAACGAAACCTGTTCCTCAAGGGCTTTAAAGCTGGTTTGCCGTAATAATATTGGGCAGCGGCGCGGAGGTGGCCCTTCGATCACCGCTTTAGGGGTAATCTGATGTTCTGGCATCGCAATTTGTACGGCATCGATATGCAACGTTCGTGGCGTTAGGTGGTTAATATGGGGTCCTTTGAAAGCCACCACATCGGCAATTAAACGATGCTGATCGTGCAGTTGTTGGTAAACATCAGCACTTACTGTCGCTTGATTATGCCAGCGGAATGTCTCTAATGACTGAGCAATAAAGTCATCGGCTTCATTGCTGGTCAGCCCGCCAGAAATTTCATGCTGAGTAATTAGTTCGATAGCCCGTGGGGTAAATATCACTCTTTTTGCCAGAATATCGGCAGCTTGTTGCCGCAGCTCTGGTTGTTCAATTAATTCAAGGCGCAATAATGAGGTGAAAATTCTAAATGGGCAGGTTTGCAGCGAAGCTTCATGGACAGCGCGGAATGCCGTCGAGTGAACCGGAACCCCAGCCGGGGCCAGGTCATAATAACCAACAGGCAGCATACCCATCACCGCAAACAGGCGGCGCAGGGTCGCAAGTTCAGCGGCGGTTCCCACTCGGATAGCACCGTGTCGCTCCATGTTCAGGCGCTCAATCTCTCCGGTCTGGCGTAAATGGCGGGTAAGTTCCGGTTGCTGACCCATAGTTTGGTTGTTGATATCAGCAACCAGTTGTAACAAGGCTCCGTATAGCGGTACTTCATCCTGATACATATCCGACATGGCACTGGAGAATCTGGCGCGAATCTCATCGGGGTGGACAAACGGTGGGTGAGTCATAATCGGATAGCTCCTTCATGCTTATTCAGTTTTTAGTCTAGATTGATATCGATAAATAATGGGGTAAGCAGTGGAGAATATTGGTTTTTTATGCGTGGCATCCCATTGATGCTACTTACTGACCGACCTTCCCAGATAAAATAGTTGCGCGGCATGGTATTTTATGAGTTAATAGCCGCTGGCCTGTGCTACAGACCTATTTATGTGTAAGAGTGTTCGAGACTAAAGTAAAGCAGTTCCTCCCAGACGTTATCTTGTTGATGCCGCTCCAAAGACGAACCTTCCAGTATCTCTGATAGTAACTCCCATAAGTAATGTTCTGATGCAGGCCCGCTATTACTCATAGCGCGAGTGCCTTATGGCAGATTTAATGTTATTTGAAAGTAGAAGTTGAAGGTGAAGTTTATGTCTAAGAAGACAGGTCAGGTTAAGTGGTTCAACGAAAGCAAAGGTTTTGGTTTTATTGAACAGCATGATGGCGGTAAAGATGTGTTTGTTCATTTCTCCGCGATCGCAACTGATGGTTTCAAAACCTTGGCTGAAGGCCAGCGTGTTGAGTATACCATCCAAGACAGCCCGCGCGGGCCGGCTGCTACAAACGTTGTTGCTC
>NZ_JAZGQA010000203.1:0-7419 GCF_048593855.1 Yersinia sp. 2542 StPb PI | reverse complement strand
TTTAATTAAGGAGTTACAGATGTTTACTAGCCAAGAAGGTAAAAAAATCCCACAAGTAACTTTCCATACCCGTCAGGGGGACCAGTGGGTTGATGTAACCACCGACGATTTGTTCAGCAATAAAACAGTGATTGTATTTTCACTACCGGGTGCATTTACCCCGACTTGTTCTTCCAGCCATCTGCCACGCTATAACGAACTGGCAGGTGTGTTTAAACAGCACGGTGTTGATAGCATTCTGTGCGTATCAGTCAACGATACCTTCGTGATGAATGCCTGGAAAGCTGATCAGCATGCTGAAAATATTACTTTCGTTCCAGATGGTAACGGCGAATTCACCAAGGGCATGAATATGCTGGTTGAGAAAGCTGATCTGGGCTTCGGTCCACGTTCATGGCGTTACTCCATGCTGGTGCGTAACGGTGTGGTTGAGAAAATGTTTGTGGAGCCAAATAAGCCGGGTGACCCGTTTGAAGTGTCCGATGCCGATACCATGCTGAAATATCTGGCACCCGACTTTAAAGTACAGGAGTCGGTATCTGTCTTTACCAAACCGGGCTGCCCATTCTGTGCTAAAGCGAAACAAATGCTGCAAGAACGCGGGATTCAGTATGAAGAGATCGTGCTGGGTAAAGATGCGACAACCGTCAGCTTACGTGCTGTCACTGGTCGTGGAACTGTGCCACAAGTATTTATTGGTGGCCGTCATATTGGTGGCAGTGATGATTTGGAAAATTACTTATCTGCTTAATAATATTAATAGAATGAAGATAATGTGAATACCCAAAGTCATTGGAGTTACAGGTAGGCGGCAAGTGAACTCATCCCGATGAGCTTACTTATTTTTAAGGTCAAGACCAGTAAGTGATTCGGGTGACAAATGTAGCCAGCAACCCTGTAGCTTCAAATACAACGGGTATACTTGGTAGGCTTCGGCCTACCCTTTTTATGTTAGGAGCAGACATGAAAACCTTAAACGTTGATGTCGCCGTAATTGGCGGCGGCACTGCCGGACTTGGCGCTTATCGCGCTGCCAAACTGTCAACCCCAAGTGTGGTGATGATTGAAGGTGGCGAATACGGTACCACCTGTGCACGCGTTGGTTGCATGCCATCCAAACTGCTGATTGCAGCGGCCGAAGCCGTACATCATATTGAAAAAGCGCCTAAATTTGGTATTCACCCGCAAGGCGATATTCTGATTAATGGCCGTGAAGTGATGAGTCGTGTTAAACGTGAGCGCGACCGGTTTGTTGGTTTTGTGCTGGAGGGTGTAGATAACATTCCAGCCGCGGACAAAATTCAAGGCTATGCCCGTTTCATTGATGATAATACGCTACAAGTTGATGATCATACGCGTATTGTTGCACAGCGTATCGTGATTGCGACTGGCTCCCGCCCAACCTGGCCCACAGCCTGGGATGAGCTGGGTGACCGACTGATAGTTAATGATGATGTGTTTAGCTGGGATGACCTACCCGAATCTGTTGCGGTATTCGGACCTGGTGTTATTGGTCTGGAACTCGGTCAGGCACTGCACCGGCTGGGCGTTCAAGTAAAAATGTTCGGTGTCGGTGGTGGTGTTGGCCCACTGACTGACAGCATTGTACGTAATTACGCCGCGAAAACCTTGGGTGAAGAGTTCTATCTTGACCCAGACGTGAAAGTGGAAGTCATGCAGCGTGAGGGGGATAAAGTCTTTATCCGCTATCTGGATAAAACCGGTAAACCGCAAGAGATCATGGTTGATTACGTGTTAGCTGCCACTGGTCGTCGCCCTAATGTGGATAAACTGGGTCTAGAAAATACGTCCCTCATTTTGGACGAACGAGGAGTTCCGCAAGCTGATCGACTTACCCTGCAAACCAGCGTGCCACATATCTTTATCGCCGGTGATGCCAGTAACCAATTACCATTACTGCATGAGGCTAGCGATCAAGCCCGTATCGCCGGAGTGAATGCAGGTGGATTCCCTGAAGTGGTTCCCGGCTTACGTCGCAGCCCTATCTCGGTTGTTTTCTCTGACCCACAAATTGCGATGGTAGGCTCAACCTTCCGTGAATTATCACAAAAATTCAGTGCATGTGGTTGTTTTGAAATCGGTGAAGTCTCTTTTGAAAATCAGGGGCGCTCGCGTGTCATGCTGAAAAACAAAGGTATTTTGCGCGTTTATGGCGAACAGGGAACCGGCCGTTTCCTCGGCGCCGAGATGATGGGGCCGAGTGCCGAACATATCGCACATCTATTAGCTTGGGCACATCAACAACAGATGACCATCAATCAAATGCTGGATATGCCATTTTATCACCCAGTCATTGAAGAAGGCTTGCGTACTGCGCTGCGTGATTTACAGTCCAAGTTAAGGTTGGGTACCGATTAGGCAGAACGCTGCCTGCGCTGCCCAGGTGACTAATTTAACTCGCTGAAGGTTTTTGTTTTCCCACACCGGGCTTTATGCCCGGTTTTTTTATCCCTTATTTTGCGCACTGCTTCCATGAATTGAATCATCCCACTTGGCATCTGAAGCCGTAATGCCCACTGTTTGTTCAATTCTAGTCGTTTTAAAACGGCACTAGTGGGTCTATCACTATTGATTTGATACCACTAATGATACTAAAATGGAGGTGCTATGAAAGACATGGACAGTCGGGTTGCTCAGATTAAAGCTAACCCCGCTGGGGTTAAATTCCGCGAACTCGTCAAAATCTGTAATTTTTACTTTGGCTTTCCCAGGCATTACTCCAGTAGCCATCATGTCTATGGTACTCCCTGGCAAGGAGACCCTCGGATCAACATTCAAAAGGACAGCAGCGGAATGGCCAAATTTTATCAGGTAAAACAGGTGATCGCTGCATTGGCTAAACTCGAGGAAATGGATAATGGTTAACATCGAACACTATACGTATCGGATTACTTGGTCGGCAGAAGATAATGAGTTTGTTGGTTTGTGTGCGGAATTCCCTGGCTTGTCATGGCTTGCAAAAGAGCGCTTCGAAGCCTTGGCAGGTATCACTGCGTTGGTTGCCGATATTCTGCGCGACATGCAGACTAATGGTGAAATACCACCACAACCCTTGGCAGAAAAGCATTATAGCGGGAAACTGGTTCTTCGCTTACCACCGGAACAGCACCGGCGTCTGGCAATTAATGCCTCGGAGGAAGGGATTAGTCTAAACCGCTATCTGTGCGCTCGGTTGGCTGTCTGAATAAGACTAAACAGGGAGAAGTTTATCCCCTGTTTAGCCAAACTACTCGCCTTATAGATTGTCGTGCTCGTTACCGCTATTACTCGCGTGTATTTTTTAAATCAAAACCAATGGGCAGAGCTAATGTTATTTGCCCATGCAATAACAACTCGCCAGGTGGTTTAGGTAATGGCTGAGCACGTTTAATAAGTGCTAATGCTTCATGATCTAAAATAGCTGCCCCACTGCTTTTTATAAGCTGTGCAGATAGAACATGCCCATCTTTATTCAACACAAAACGGATAATGGCGATGCCTTGTTGTCGCTGTTTTCTGGCACTGGGGGGATAACGTTTAAACCCCATCAGATGTCCTTGTAAGCGACTTCGCCAACTCATTTTAATCTGTTGTTTATACAAGGAATCACTATTCGCTGCGGCAGCAGTTTGATGACTCTCGCCAGATAACGTGGTGCTGGTTGTTGCTGCTGGCGGAGATGATTTATTATTGTTCTCTGGTGTTTCTTCAATGACGGGTTTGCGCGATTTTATTACTGGTTGTTGTGACCGTTTTATTTTAGCTGGCTCTTTTTTAGCGATTTCCAACTCTTTCTCAACTAGCAGTACAGCATTGGGTTGTTCAGGCACTGTCAGCAAATTATTCACTTCTTCTGGTTGAGCCTCCCGTTGCTCAACCTGCGGTTCGTTAAAGATCTGCTGCATACCCACCACCGGGTTTTGCTCTAAATTTTGGCTAAACTGCGTTTCTGTCGACCAAGTGAGCATCACTGCTACTGGGGAGTCATCGGGATGTTTAACAAGTACAGATTCGGTACTCAGCAACCAGAGCAGGTACATATGGG
Source organism: Yersinia sp. 2542 StPb PI (assembly GCF_048593855.1). NCBI lineage: Bacteria > Pseudomonadati > Pseudomonadota > Gammaproteobacteria > Enterobacterales > Yersiniaceae > Yersinia > Yersinia sp. 2542 StPb PI. The sequence goes on along the minus strand of NZ_JAZGQA010000203.1, from coordinate 3,374 downwards.
TGCTGCTGGCAAACATGGCACTCCCCCACCAAAGAAGAGTGCGGGTATTATTTTTTCTTATCATCATGAATTAAATCGCCATATTCCTTTATCTTCCATGAGTTACCAACAGTGATTCGCCAAAAGCGTTATTCTTCAGCAAATGCTACATGCAGGCGATCCGCTAACGGTTTAAACAGATAATTGAGTAATGATCTTTCCCCGGTTCGGATAAAGACATCAACAGACATACCTGGCCGGATGGCCAACTCGGTTTGAGACATATCAATAGCGACGGTTAAAGGGTAATAAGGCTGTGAGGTTTGCGGATGCTGTATACGGTCGGCCCCAACATGTAATACAGAACCGTATAATTTAGGGGTATTACTCTGATTAAAAGCAGAAAAATTGAGATCAACGGGTAAGCCTGCTCTGGCTTTATCAATTAACTCTACTGGTAACTGGGCTTCAACTAATAATGGTTGCCCACTGGGGACCAGTTCCATTAATGTTTGCCCGCTACTCACCACGCCTCCCACCGTATGCTGAGCCAGGGCAATAACCGCACCACTGACTGGGGCATATATCCGGGTATTATCCAACTCATATTCTGCTATGCTCAAACGCTGCTTCAAGTCTTGGGTATTTTGCTGCGCTTTCGCTAATTGCTCACGATTCTCACTTTGATACTGTTCACGCCGTTGTGAAATATGCTGTTCGGTTTCATCAATTAGTTTATGAGCCTCTTCAATATCACTGGTATCCTGCTCTACCCGTGCATGGAGTGATATCGCCTGACGCTCCATATCCAGTAACTGATTGTTGGCAACATGACCATTTTTCGCCAACAGTTGAACACCTTGTAATTGCCGCTGGAATAAGTCCGATTGGCGCTGATTATTACGCCGCATCACCTGCAAACCATTCAACCGGTCTTGATGACGCGTAATTTGTGCGGATAAGCGAGCAATCTCACTCAATTGAGCCTGGCGACGATGATGAAAAAGTTGTTGCTGCAAGACAATATTACGTTCAACCAGCGGTTGGGTTGGATGCAGGAGTAATGTTTCGGGAAAAATAATTTCACTCACACCATCCTGCTCAGCGGTTAAGCGAGCCTCCTGCGCCAAAGCACTTAAGTACTGATTTTTCAGGCTATCCCGCTGACTACGAATCACTGAATCATCCATGGTGATGAGTAATTGCCCTATGGTTACCTCTTCCCCTTCAGCAATATGTAACTGTTGGATACGCCCCCCTTGCAGGGGCTGGATAACTTTGCGATTTTCAGCAACCACAACCTGGCCAATAACCGCAATCCCTTTATCCAGTGGTGCCAGCGCAGCCCAAAGTAAAAAACCAATAAAACCACCGACAACCAGTAACCCACCAAGATTTAGATAGTAGCCACTATTTATCTGTGGCCGTAATCGGTTTTGCTGCTGATGGTTTTCATCAGTAACTGGAAAACGGCTTGATTCAGGTAGCATTGTTTTATCTCCCTCCGTGGTGTTTATTTTTGTGATGCGGTGCGAATGGGAGCTACGTCATATGACACCCCACTACCCCAGCCATTACGCGTGTTAAATGCTTTGGTCTCAGGTTCAACTGCTGCTTTATCTTTTATTTTCAATATGCTCTGAGTACGATCAAACAGCTCTATTTGCCCACTTTTTAAAAACAATAAGTAATCACTACCCGATAACAGTTCTGGTTTATGGGTGACCATCACAATCGTGCTGCCCTGCTGTTTTAGCTGGCAAATGCCAGCTAATAAGGCTTTTTCACCTTCTTTGTCCAAACTGGCATTTGGCTCATCTAATACGATAAGCCTTGGTATCCCATACACAGCCCGCGCCAAGGCAATTCGCTGCCGCTGGCCGCCGGATAACCCTTCGCCTTCGTCTCCTAGCTGAGAGTCATAGCCTTGCGGCAGATGCAGAATCAAGTCATGCACATCGGCTAATTGTGCGGCAGCAATAACTTTTGCATTATCAATCGGGCCAAAACGCGCAATGTTTTCAGCAATTGAACCGCGAAATAGCTGAATATCTTGGGGTAGATAACCAATAAAGGCCCCTAAATGGCTTTTATCCCACTGAGAAATGTCTGCACTGTCTAGACGAACCGAGCCACTGAATGCAGATTGGCTTGCGACCAACAACTTCGCCAGAGTGGATTTACCACTGCCTGACGGCCCCAAAATGCCAAGCACATCGCCGGGTTGCAGTTCAAAGTTGATAGATTGCAATACCGGAATATGTGTTCCCGGTTTGCAAACTGTAAGTTGTGTGACGCTTAATTTGCCCTGTGGAGGCGGCAAAATCATACCGGTAGCGGGTTGAGGTTGTTGCGCCAACAGATAAGAGAGACGTTGGTAGGCCAGTCGCGTGTGACTCCACTGTTTCCAAACCGCAATCAGTTGATCAATTGGCCCTAACACCCGACCGACCAAGATAGAGCCAGCAATCATCACACCTGCGGTAATAGCACCATCGATTACCAACAACGCGCCTAGCCCCAACATCATAGATTGCAACGCCTGACGGCTAGATTTGGATAAAGCCGTCACGCGGCTGCTTTTATCGCTGGCAACATTTTGCTGATAGAGAAATTGAGAGTGTTGCCTCAGCCAGCGTTCACGTAAGGCTTTTAACATCCCCATTGCTTGGATGGCATCTGCATTGCGCAAATTCGCATTAGCATGCTGTGTTGCTTGTGCCGTGATTATTGAGGCTTCTTTTAGCGGCTTTTTACATATCCAATGATTGAGCCAAGCCAAAAATATCAATATACAAGCGCCGGCGGCTGCCAGCGCCCCCAGCCAAGGGTGGAGGAGAAAAATCACCAGCAAATACAACGGGAACCACGGCGCATCAAAAAAGGCAAACAAAGCACTGCCCGTCGCGAACTGGCGCAGAGAAGTTAAATCATTCAATGCCTGAGCCGCAGGTGTTTTATCGCCCATAAGTTGGGAAGCAAAAGCAGCATTAAAGACTCGTTGATTAAGCTGCATATCAATACGTGTGCCCAGCCGAATAACTACCGCACTGCGAATCCATTCTAATAGTCCAATAAAGGCAAATATGCTCAATACTAGAATCGTCAGCATTAATAGCGTCATGGTATTCGCTGAAGCAAGAACACGATCATAAACTTGTAGCATGTAGATTGCGGGTGCCAACATCAGCAGATTGATTACAGCAGTAAATAGTCCTATACCCCAGAGACTTTTTTTATGATGGGCCAGAGCTGAGAGGATCGTTGGCGATGCCGACGAAGAGCTAGCGTTTTTGCTTGATTCCATGGCATCCATTTCCATACAGAATGTATATTCTTCGTAATAATTCCTGCGACTGATATTAAATTAAAGTAATATATATTTATCAGAACAG
>NZ_JAZGQA010000202.1:0-7485 GCF_048593855.1 Yersinia sp. 2542 StPb PI | reverse complement strand
GGTGTTAGCTGCGCTCACCCCCCCGAATCACTGACTTGAGTCAGCTCATCGGGATGTGTTCACTTGCCGCCTACCTGCAACTCCAATGACTTTGGGGATCCTTCGTCCTTGAAGTCGCAGGGGTGTTAGCTGCGCTCACCCCCCCGAATCACTGACTTGAGTCAGCTCATCGGGATGTGTTCACTTGCCGCCTACCTGTAGCTCCAATGACGAAGTGCATGCCTTATTTATTGAATTTCATGCTAATAAATAGCGCTGAGTCATCACAAACATCGCGATGGCACGTTGTAAGTGATGGGCATCAAAACGGTTAAGCAGATAGCTGTCCGCGCCTTTGCGTGGGCGAATACACAGTGAGAGTTTTGGCTCGCCTGTTTCATCGTTAATCAGATCAAATTGATAACTGCCGATATCTTTTTCATCTTCACGCCAGGAGATTTGTACCGCAGGTAATGGGTTGCCTGCGCTAGGTTGGCGAACGGCAAAAAAGTACTCTCCGGCCCAGAACCCGGCGTAATCCCCATCAGCCTGTAGATGTTTGGTGCGAAAAATAGGCGCATCGACTAACTGACGGATAGCCTCGGGCGTTATCTGTTGTCGGGTTTGTTGCCACAGCGGGGTGTCATTTTCAAGTTGCCAGCAGGCTGCACCAAGATAATCATTCAATTCGCGCCAATCGGCATCGAGTTGCTGTAGCAACTCTTCATCGAGGATATTACGGTACTGCTGCATACCGCTGGGTTGTTCGCCCAATGTTTCGTAGGTGATTAACTCCATGGTGCGGGGTTTACGGCGAAAGCTCATCCACAACACGGCCTTAGGAATGCGAAATTCAATGGATTGAATGCTCAGACGATAGCGATCGCCTTTATTCACCACAAAACCATTGGCTGTACCGCGCTTATTTTGGTAATTACGTACCACCACCACGCTATTTAGTCCCATCCAGCCAGTGACATAATGTTCGCTGTCGGAATTGGCAACATCCAGATCGATAACCATCTGGATAATTTTATCCGTTTCAAGCTTAGCCAGCGGGTGGGCATCCCCGGCAGAGTAATACAGCTTCTCGGGTTCTTCGGGTAACTCAACGGTTAACATGGCATGGCCTTTTATCGGGTGGGATCGGCTGATAGCTATCTGGTTCATAGCTTAACTCAAGCTGTCATACAGATTGTGGTATAACTGGAATTAGGATGAAAATTCGTGCTATGGATCAACTTTTTCGCTGGTTGATGGTCATAGACAGGCAAACTAATACCACGCCCGCTAAGCCGTTGCACAGAGCCTGGCTCACTGTCCGGCGAGTAGATTAATCAGATAATAAGGATTTCGATAATGAAAGGTAACAAAACCCGCCATTGTCTTGTGGCTGCGGTGATACTCAGTGTCAGCTCCTGGGCTTTCGCGCAGCCAACCACCACAACTGTCACAGCCACGTCAGTTGCCCAGACTTCTTCTGTCAAAAGCCGCCCGACTACGGCGGATCTGCTGCAACAGCCGGTTTATAAAAATAGCTGGCAAAAAATGGTGAAAAGCCAAAAGAATCTCCCCGCCTGGGCACGCAAAGGGGTGGGGACGTCAGCACCTTATGAGGTGATAAATTGGCAAGGGCAGCAATATAAGGTGGGGCGAATTTGTAAACCTCATGATTGCAGCAATAACTTTATGTGGGTGGCGTTTAGTCAGGATAAAAAACAAGTATGGCAGGCATGGGGAATGCGTATTTCCGTGGCGGACAAGCCACAAGCACTTGATAAACCGAGTGAGTTCGCGACCTATCAATGGCTCGGTCGCCCCAATGACAGTATCCAGGCCATGCTCAAAAAGCAGTTACAGCAAGATCCTAATTGGCACTGATTGCAGGCAGGTCGCTAATAAGTAAATTTATCTAGATTAATTGATTATATTGATGAAGATGTCACTGGCGGATTTGAATGCTGGTTGCAGCGGCCTCGCAGCAGCGAGGCCTGAATCGTGAATGCAACCAACACAGCTACAACTTGAACGATGACGGGGATATCAACCAACGCCAGCTTGATGCAGGTCGTGCAGATTAATGGCTCCGACCAGTTTCCCATCCAGATTCACCACCGGTGCGGCACTGAGATGGTGCTGATGCAGTGCCTCCAGCGCTTCTCCTGCGCGCCATTGCTCAGGTAATCGGTAGCCTGGCCGTGTGATGGCATTTTCTAAGGGTTGCTGTAAGGTGCCACCTTTTACCAGCCAGCGGCGTAAATCACCGTCAGTGAATACCCCCACAACCCGTTGCTCCGGGTCACATACAGCCACCAGCCCTAGTCCTGTACGGCTCAGTTCTAACATGGCTTCCATTACGCTGTCGGATTCATTCACCATCGGCAAGCGATCACCGGTTCTCATTAAGTGATGGACTCGATTAAGTAGCCTTGCGCCCAAGCTGCCGCCAGGATGTGAGCGGGCAAAATCTTCTGCACCGAAACCGCGATGGCGCATTAATGCCATTGCCAGAGCGTCCCCCATCATCAGGGTATTAACCGCGCTGGAGGTAGGAGCCAACCCCATCGGGCAAGCTTCGTGCTCGACACTGATATCCAAGACACAGGCAGCACCCAGCGCCAGCGGGGACTCTTTGCCGCCAGTGATGGCAATCACGGGGATCTGGCTATCCGCCAACAAGGGTAGAATCAGGTCCAGTTCTTTGGCGCGCCCTGAGTAGGAGATAAAAATCACCACATCCTGAGGGCCAATCATGCCCAAATCGCCGTGCAATGCTTCAGCCGGATGTACAAAGAAGGAGGGGGTGCCAGTGCTGGCCAGTGATGCAGCAATCTTTTTACCAATATGGCCAGATTTGCCAATCCCTGAAACTACAGCCTTACCGGTGCAGGCTAATAATAACTCACAGGCGCGGATAAAATTATCATCTAAACGTGACAGCAGCTTATGCGCTTCTGTCAGTTCAATTTCCAGTGTTTCACGGGCATAGGTAATCAACGGATTAGTCATTTTTATCAACCAGAATGATGTTAATGCCCATGTCCTGTAGCGCTTGCAAATATTCTGGGCTAATACCTTTATCTGTAATCAGGATATCAACGGCACTTAACGGGCACACTACATTTGGGCTTTTACGGCCAAATTTGGAGGAATCGACCAGCAAAATAATGCGGCTAGCGGCACGGCACATCGCCGTACTAACATGATAAACTTCGTTAAATGTGGTGACACCTGCTTTCAGATCGACACCATCTGCACCGATAAACAGTTGATCGAAACTAAAATTATCAAATGCAGATTCTGCCAGACTACCATGAAAAGAGGCTGAACCTTTACGGTAAGTGCCACCCGGCATCAAGATAGTTTGATCGTTATCCAGCTCAACCAGTTCATTGACGATATGCAGGCTGTTGGTCATCACCGTGATATTGTTGAATTTTGTCAGGTGGGGAACCATTTGCAACACGGTACTACCGGCATCAAAAACCAGGCTATCACCGTCTTTAATCAGTTTGCTGGCAGCTTGAGCAATTTGTTTTTTCTTATCGGTATTAATGTGAGTTTTACGGTCAATGGGTTGTTCTATATCATCACGATTTAATACGACCCCACCGTAGGTACGGATAACCGCCCCTTCATTTTCAAGACTGGTTAAATCCTTACGAATAGTGGTACCGGTGGTTGAAAAATGTGCGGCGAGTTGATCGACGGCCGTCTTTCCGTGTTGTTGGAGATATTCCAGTATTGCAACCTGTCGCTGCTTTGGCTTCATAACGATCCCCGCTCAAGTATTTCCATTGCCTCTTTTTCAGGCATAACTTTCACATGAAAAAGAATAGCTTTCATTGTGAAAATATCATGATTTCGGTTTAATCGCTAATAATAGTGCAGTTTGGCATGCTTTATCCGTAGGGAAGATCACATCCGGGATTAAATCCTGCTGATGTAAGCCATGAAGCTGAGGTAATGGGCGTGGGCGGGCGAAAACGCTAATGCCACGCATGATCATGCTGTCACTGACCCGCATATTCTCATCGAAAGCCAGCGCCATTACCACGCGGGGCTTAAAGCGCCCGCCAGATCGGCCAACACCAACTGATTTACTGTGCTGACACAGGCGGTCAAAAGCACGGTTAAACCGATTGATTTGCCACCAGCCAAGCATGATTTGCAGCACCCAGGCGATGATAACAATAGTGATCAGTGCTGATGTTGGAGACATATTTTTATCCTTCTTACTTGACGTTGCAGCAGTGTTAGCTGCGTTCGTTGCTTGGCCCATCCTTGGGCCAAGCCTCTGTGAGACCGCTAGAAACAGTCCCCTTCGCTTGCTGGGATGACAAACTGTTTTTTCAGACAACATCACACTTAAAACATCACCTGACCACCGGTAATATTAATTGATTGTCCGGTGCAATAGGCGGCTTTATCGCTAGCGTAGAACAACAGCATGTTAAGCACATCCTGATAATCACAACCCCGTTTTAGTGGCACTTTATCGGTGTAATATTTTTCAACTTCTTCTGGTTGAATGCCCAACTTTGCAGCGTACTGCGGTAAAAGTGATTGGAACATCGGTGATTTCAACAGATTGCCTAACATCAGGGAATGCACCGTGATACCGTAGTCAGCCAAGTCCAGAGCCAATGATTGGGTCAAACCAACGCCACCAAACTTGGCAGCACTGTAACCCGAGTTGTGTTTACTGCCCACTTTACCTGATTTGGAGTTGATCTGGATAATTCGCCCGGCAACGCCATCACGGATCATCAGGCGAGAGAATTCACGAGCACATAAGAAGTAACCGACCAGATTGACCTGTAGTGAGCGGTCAAAATCATCCAGTGGGAAATCAGTAATCGGTGCTGCCTTGGCAATGCCTGCGCTGTAAACGAGCAGGTTAGTTTGATGGAAACTTTGATCTACTGCTTTTGCCAGCATTTGCACGCTGCTTTCATTGGTGGCATCAACCTGAAAACCACGGGCGCTATCTGCGCCGTATTCGGCATTAATCTGATCAGCGACTAACTGTGCGTTAGCTGAATTTAAATCAGCAACTGCAACTTTATACCCTGCTTCGGCAAGACCATGACACAAGAATGCGCCTAATGTTTGTCCACCGCCAATAACTACTGCTACTTGTGACATAACTACCTCCAAAATTATCCTTGGTACTTGAAGCTGCCGCGGTGTTAGTCGAACTCACTCACCCGAATCACTGACGAGTGTCAGCTCATCGGGATTTGTTCGTCTACTTCCTTTGCAATTCCAATTACTTCGGCTAATACCCTTAGTACTTGAAGCTGTCGCAGGGTTAACTGCGATGCTAATGACATCGGGTATAAATGAATAAATTAACGAATAAATTTCAGTGAGCTACCGATAGGAATATCATCGGGTGTTGGCCCTATTACATGGATAGAACCGGGGAACTCAGGCTGCTTATCACCATTAAAACGAATGGTGACATGACCCAATTCACGCAGGTTCTGAGTTGCCACCTCGCCAACTGCGGTGATGACATAGCGCAGATCAGCCAGTTCCATAATGTTGCCAGCCTGTAGCTCTCCATCGGTATCGCTGTGCTGATGGATAAAACAGAACTCTTCAATATCTTTGGGTGCCCCTTCGCGGAAGGTGATAAGCATGTCATCAAGCAGCGCCTCGCGGGCGCTGTCGCCGATATTGGTAATAGTTGTCTGATAAATAGTATTCATACGTACATCCTTAACCGTTGAATGTATTACAGATAATTTTGTATTTAGTGCTTACTGATAGATAAAGGCTGATGCTGCCCAGGCAATCAATACTGTTGGCGCTCCGGTAAGGAAACGGCCAACCAGAACCGAAGGGACACCGACACGAACGGTATCTTGTTTCGCTTCGGCCAAAGACAGACCTACTGGGATAAAGTCACATGCTGCTTGGGCATTAATTGCAAATAACGCTGGCAGGGCTAATTGCGGTGGAATATTCCCCAAACCAATTTGTACCCCAACCAATACGCCGATAACTTGTGCGATAACGGCCCCTGGGCCTAAGAACGGTGACAACAGTGGGAAGGAGCAGATCAGTGCCAAGAGCACTAAGCCTATCGGGCTGCTGGCCAGCGGTGTTAAGCCGTGGGCGATAAAGTCGCCCAAACCGGATGCCATAATGATGCCGATTAACGCCGAAACGAAGGCCATAAACGGCAGGATAGTTTTCAGTACGGTATCGATGGTGTCGCGGCCTGACTGGAAGAATACCGCCACAACAGACCCCATCCCCATCCCGACTTTCGCCAGTAACCCGTCACTTTGTTCGGTAATTTTCTTGCTGGTATCGTAATCACGACCAGCTTTGCTTGCGGTTGCTGTCGCCGGTTCTGCTGGTGCAGCCGTTGCGGTGGCGTGATCGGTTCCACTGACTTTATGGATATTTTTTTCACGCACACCGGAAACATAAATATCTTCCAGTATATATTGCGCCATCGGCCCGGATTGACCGGTTGAATGGATATTAACGGTTGGAATACGGCGTTTCGGATACAGGCCACAGCGCAGGGTGCCACCACAGTCAATAATCGCCACGGCGATCTCTTCGGCTGGTGGCTCACCTTCTTTGAACCCATCCACCGCTTCCCAGCCAGTCAGTTCACTGATACGGTCAATAATGGCCGGGCGGGTACCCGCGGTGATATAGACAATTTTCTTACCCGGTACGATTGGCAACACTAATGGGCCACCCCAGCCGCCTTCGCCTTTTTCAATCCTGATGAATTCACTCATGCTCTGCTCCACACAGTATGTATTTAATTTACATATTAAAGTTGTACGTTACGGTCCAGACGGATGCCCATTTTGCGTTCAAAGATGGAGGTCGTCAGATCGGTAACCCAGCCACGGAAGAAGTTGGTGAACAACCCAACCAGGAAGTAGCTAACAGCCAGCGGGCCGAGGGGTAAGCCCAGTGTGGTTAAACCACTGGCAATACCTAAGAACACGAACAACTCACCTGGGTTAATGTGTGGGAACAAACCATTCATTGAGTGGCAACTGTAAGAGGCGGCCGCGTAATAACTTGGTTTATATTTTTCTGGCATAAAACGCCCGAGACTTAAGGTCATCGGGTTACAAAATACAAAGGTACCGATCAGTGGCAGCAACAGGTAACGGGAAACAGGGTTACCGGCACAGCGTTGAGCCAATCGTTCAATCCTATCCTGACCAACAAACTTGATCAGTGCATTCATGATTACTAACAAACTGATTAATAAAGGTAAGATCCCGGTGACCATGCCAACAAAAACTTCGCCCCCTTTTTGGAAGAGTCCGATAAACCACTCGGCTCCATGGGTTATGAGTTCAATCATTTTTTTCTCCTGTAATCGAGGTTATGGCTGTTTTTATAAACTTTTGTTTTGAAAAGAAACTTCAGGAACCGCGTAATAAAGCGGTATTCAAAATACTGAGGTTCCAGAATGGACTTCAGCATCTTGTCTGTCGCCATGTGAACTACCATAAT
>NZ_JAZGQA010000201.1:0-7505 GCF_048593855.1 Yersinia sp. 2542 StPb PI | reverse complement strand
TAAGAAAAATCCGATTGGGCTGTACTAAATCTGTCCCTGTTATACAATCTGCGGGCTTAAATAATAGCCGACATATTTCTATCTAAGGAAAGCCGAGATTAAACAGGAGTGGACATCATGACTGACTACGATAATCGGGAAGAATCAGCTGACATTGGTCTGTTAAAAGAAATGAACAGCTTACGGGACATCATCGAAAATAATTCAGACTGGATCTGGGAAGTTGATGCTTCCGGCCGTTATACGTTTTCATCTGCAAAATCCATCGAGCTTCTTGGTCGCCTACCCCATGAGGTGGTCGGTAAAACGCCGTTTGACTTTATGCCTCAGGATGAAGCCAGCCGGGTAGGAAAGATATTTGCAGAGATTGCGGCTGCACGTATCCCTTTTGCCGGTTTGCAAAACCGTAATATTCGCGCTGATGGCAGCGAAGTCTTAGTTGAAACCAGTGGTATCCCACTGTTCGATGATAACGGGGAATTCAAAGGTTACCGCGGAATTGATCGAAACCTGAGCAATTTACCTTATGATGCGGATAAACGCTTATTTGAGTTGGAATCGATTTATTCCAGTGCTCCGGCTGGTCTGTGCTTTATCGATACGACCCTGCGCTATGTTACTGTAAATGATTATCTGGCTGAACTTCTGGGTAAAAATACAGTAGAGATTAATGGGCGCAAAATTGCAGACTTCCTACCGGGCATTATTCCTATTTTGCAGAGTGCGCTGCTGAAAGCCTATTGCAATGACAGTATCCCCGATGCTGAGTTTCAGATGCCGGATAAAGCACGGGTGTTCTTTATGCGGATAAATGCCGCCAGATATCCCAGTGGTCAAGTGAGTGGGCTGTCCGTCGCGATGATCGATATTACGCCATTGAAAGAGATGGAAGAAAAGCTGCGCAGCAGTAAACAGCATTACCGCAATATGGTGGAGCTGAATCCGCAAATTCCCTGGACTGCATCCCCGGATGGCATGATTACCGATGTCAGTTCTCGCTTTGAAAAAATTACGGGATTAACCCGCGAAGAGGCGCTGGCAGATAAATGGCTCCGTACCATCCATTTAGATGATCGCCACCCCACCTTAATCAGTTGGGAACACTCCTTACAAACACAGCAGCCACTGGATGTTGAAATCCGCTTTTGTCATGTTGAAAAGGGATGGAACTGGATGCGAATCCGAGCAGTTCCCAGCGTAGGTGACAATGGCGATGTGTTGTGTTGGTATGGAACCGCAGAAGATATCCATGAACGAAAATTGCTGGAACTTAAGCTGGTTAAAGCGAATCGACGTCTGGAAATTCAGGCCAGAACAGACTCACTGACTAAATTGCCTAATCGCCGGGCGTTCAAAAAAGTGCTGGCCCATGAATTTATGCGGGCAAAACGCTCAGACTCTCCGCTAGCAGTTTTAATGATTGATATTGATTACTTTAAGAACTTCAATGATTGCTATGGTCATATCTCTGGTGATGCCTGCTTACGCTTGGTCGCCAGGGCATTACGCAAATCACTAAAACGCAGCACCGATATTGTTGCTCGCTATGGTGGAGAAGAGTTTGCCGCTATTCTGCCAGATACCGACCAACAGGGCGCCAGCCTGGTGGCCGAGCATATATTGCAATCTATCCGTGCTATGGGCATTAAACACAATGACAGTAAATTCCGTAAAGTCACCATCAGCCTTGGTGTCACTGTTTATCAAGCCCATCAGCATAGTGGTATTACGGATCAAGCGGATTTAATGCTCGCGGCAGATCAAGCACTTTATTACTCGAAAAAGAATGGCCGTAACCAATTTAATTTGGCTGAACTCCCCTGCGAATGCAGCCATTAGGCTACTCTGACTAAACATACTCGGTATTAAATAATTAACCCCCATCAGATTCGATGCGGATAGAATTTTCGCCGAGGCGGTATTTTTTAGATGCGGCCTCTGGCACTTTTTTCTGACTCAGCTATTCTCAATAAGGCGACCAATCTGGTCATACCTCATACCACTTGGTAGGTAAGGAGTCTTTATGGGAAAAACCCTAGTAAAAATCAGAGATTTTGAAGTTGATGACGCAGAGTTATCTGCACCACTGACAAAAGGCGAAAGCACCCTCAGTATCCCCTGTAAATCGGATCCTGAATTGTGCATGCAGCTAGATGGGTGGGATGAACATACCAGCATTCCCGCAACGTTAGATGGGAAAGACCGGTTGCTTTTTAAGCAACATTACGATCGACATCAGGATGCTTGGGTAATGAGGGTAACGTGATTGTTGCAATAAGAAGATCCGTCAACCCATAGCTACAATTTATGAGTGACGGTTTCTTCTCTTGCGACTCGATAATATCTGTAGGGCAAAATCAATCAAATTACTGACTACCAGAAGCCAGCTATCAGAATTTTTCCAATACTTTGAACTGCATACAAATCAGCATCATTTCTGGGGAAAACATCTCGTACTCCTCAAAAAAGCGCTGTTGCGTTTTACGCCAAAACGTCAGCGTTCGATCGCCCTCACCTTCAGCGACAGCATGGGCTTCATCAACCTGATCAAACGTTTTCAATTCTACGTCGGTCAACTCTATCGCACAAACCGGTTCATTGCGGCCATTGACCACAACAAAGATATCCCCCGCCTGCGGCACGCCATCTTCATCCAATGCCGCACAGGTCGCTGTTTTCGTACCGTTCAGTACTAATGCCAATACATCATCTGCCACTTGTTCAGTATCACCAAATGCCCAACGCTCGGCGTCTTGATATTTTTGTGGGACTGTAGCCATAGTTTCATTATTCCTATTCGTCATCTTATTGATGCAGCGCATATTACACTTTATCTTAACTGGTACGAACTGACTAACTCTCGCATCAGCATAAATTTTCGCTACTATACCCTAAATAATTCGAGTTGCAGGAAGGCGGCAATTGAGTAAATCCCCAAGAGCTTACTTCAAGTAAGTCACTGGGGTGAACGAAAGCAGCCAACGCACATGCAGCTTGATGTATGACGGGTATATACCTAAAGTAACCAGCGTCGCAGTAAACAAATGAATTCCGCAGAGCTGACCCCGTCAGACATAATACTAAATTGAATAAGGACCCTATGGTGACCAAACGCTTGCATACGAAACATTGGAAGATGTTTGTGGTGTTACTCTGTATCTGTGGCGCATTAATGCTGCTGCGGTGGGCGTCGATGATTTTTGGCTGATATTGCTACCGCTAGCGTTTGTCTTTAGGTAAAAATAAGCAACCACACTTTGGGCAAACCAAGGCCGTATTTTTGTGCACTTTTTCTGAGCTCTGCTCAGAGACTGCGCCACAATCTGGGCACTTAATCTTCACTTTTACACTGCTAACCAATCTTTTGACGCTATCAAGAAATGACATATGCTCGCCTCTCAGTTGTACAACCTCGTTAGATTACGTTAACCAACGGCAATAAACCGTGGAGTGGTCAGCGTTTACTCAGATTATCTGTACCGGGCCAGATTTTTGTTCACGAAAATAGCCGGTTTTGCAGGAGACAACGGAAAAAAACAAGCGGAAAATGGAAAGTACGGGGAAATCATTCACCACGCAGCATGACTTGCATGCTTGGCGTAGTGATGTGGTAGACGGGTTATTGGAAACCTTTGGTCTGGGGTCAGTGATTCCATAATTCTTGGATCAACCCTCTGACCCGAACCTTGGAGGCACCAGCAACCAAACTGATAACACGGTTAGCACTCAACGTAGAAACGTCGGTATTCCATTCATCAAAAGAATGTTCTGCGTAACTATCGTTGAAAACTTTTTTTATCGAGGATTCAGCTTCGGACATCTCACTGAAACTCTTAGCGTTTATTAAGCACTGAGCAATGATTGAGACTTTTTTCATGTTTTATCCTTGATTATCGGTCGCATAGTGTAGCACAATTACACTCTCTCTGATCATATGCTGCTTAAATTGTTTTCAATTGAAGATAACGTTTTGATATTACAGCATATTCAACCAAGCCTGACAGGCAAGATCTGCTCCTAACCTCATTGTTCAGTCACTCTAAAACCCTACTACGCGCTCAGAAGTTGCTTAAAAAGCATTCATCATGCTAAATCCACCCCAGCAGATTCATTATTTATTCACGATCAGTGCGTTTTTTAGTCAGTTCACATGCTATATTGTAGTGGCTTTGCCATGACAAAGACCTTATCTGTGTGAGTAATTGAGGTGCCGAATGATCAGCAATTTCTTTCTCTATTCACTATTTATTATCTATATCACCGCGGCGCTTATTGATGGCTCACTCCCACTGCTTGACCTAATGTAACCCAAGTACCAGCCTGACAATGGCATCAACGCCAAAGCGCCCCCTCTAGTTACTGTGCATGGCAGCAGCATCTTGTAGTAAGGAGTTCATCTCAATGGTACCTGGTGGCCGTAGTGACCATTTTGGCCCCTGTAATGCCTCTGCATAACCCGCCTGATACAAACGCTCCATCTTGATGGGATCAAAAATCTCTGCGCCATTGGTATCAACATTTGATGGAATCGTTATCCAGTGGAATCCTGAATTTTCAGCCAAAGAGAATGCATAAATACGATACAAATCCCCGACCAATGCCGCTTTGCTGGTTGAGTCAAGAGTACGCATAGCGATATTACGCACCAACCGTGGGGTCGGTTCTGGTTGTGGGCCAAGCTGTCCATTATGGATGATATAAATATCTTCTTTACTGTCTGCCAGGCCCGCTCTGGTACGTACGACTTTTGAGCTGTACACACCACCATTATAGAAGACCCGCGCCGCCACACCGCCGTCAACATGCATTTCATCGTAATGCTTACCCTGAGCCACCACATCAAAAAATACCGGTGAGAACGCGACAGGGACTGAAGAGGAAGCCAGCATCACCTTACGAAATAGCATTAGGGCTTCAGGAGTCCCTTTCATCGCAATCAGCCCCATGTTCCAGACAATAAATCTTTGCGAATCGAGATCCACCGTACCCATATACAACCGCCGACCATGCCGATGTGCCTGGGCGATTTCACTCATTAACTCAGGAGTAATATGCCCATCAATCAATTTAGACAACGGGCTGGTATCCGCTAATGATTCGCGGAAAAAGAGGCGAAATAATAGATTATCCAGATGGAAAATATCACGGGTGGTGGTGGTGGTATAAAAGTCATGTAATGCCTGGTCGTGATCACTCCCTAAAAAGGCGAAAGGTGCGATTAACGCGCCAGTGGAAACCCCACTGACCACCTTAAACACGGGGCGCTTACCTGTTTTCGTCCAGCCGTTCAAAAAGCCAGCACCGAAGGCGCCATTTGGGCCACCACCAGATAATGCCAGATGGGGATAAACCAATGTTCCATCCGCGGCTCGGAACATCTCTTTCGATTCATCTTTATAAGATTGCAGTAAATCCGCTTCAAATATCGGGCTAATATGCCCTGCGCCGGCACGGATATCCGGCATTCCAGGGATTTCGGCCGCTGGCATTAACTCCACTGGCACTGGATTTCTAGGTAATTGGCTACAGGCCGCCAATAAAGAAATTCCGGTTAGCAACGCCATGGAACGAACTAATTTCCAGCTTATTATCATTATATGTCCTAGCAGATGCGGCCAAATATTACTGACTAAACGTAGACTAATTTGATGATAGTCTCACAAAATCATCCTGTCTGTTATGCCATTGTTGATGAGAAAGATGATACCAACAGTGTTGGCTTAACTTGCTGTCAGGGCTGACAATTGGATGGGGAAAATGGTCTGGCGCGCGCACCATGCCGATTCGTTCCATCAATGCTTGTGAACGTAGGTTAATTAAAGCAGTAAATGAAACAATTTCAGCCAGTTTTAATTGATCGAAACCCACCGTCAATACTGCCAATGCAGCTTCCGTTGCCAGCCCTTGCCCCCAAAATGGAAAAGCAAAACGCCAGCCTATCTCGACACAAGGTGAAAAAGGTAATTTAACGGTAGGAATATGTAACCCCAATGCGCCGACAAACTGCCCACTAGCTTTCAGCTCAACAGCCCACAACCCCCAGCCACGCTGTGCTATCAATAATTGACAACGTGAAGCCATCATATCGCTTGCTTCACGTGTTAGAGGGGCTGGGAAAAATGCCATAACGCGAGGATCCGCGTTAAGCGCTGCAAAAGGTGCCCGGTCTGACGGTAGCCACTGCCGTAGCTGTAAACGCTCAGTTTCAAACTCAATAACGTTTTTCATTCTAGCGAAGCTAATCCTACTTTGGTTCAAGGTGGAGGATTGCCCCCACCCTCAATTTTTCTTACCTCTATTTCTGCGATAATGCTCGCCATTGCTGCACAGAAGGCCGCTGCCATTGATAATTTGCATACTGACGAAGATACTCAGGTAAGTTGTCGCCATTCAGAACTAACCGGTTAAGCATCAGTGCCAAATCGGTATCTGCGATACACCATTCACTGAATAAATATCTTCTGCCATCCGACAGCAAACGCTCCAACCCAGAAATAAGTTTATTCGCCGCTTGTTGCGCGCTATCAGACAAAGGAGGCAGCCTTAACCCAGCAAAGACCACTTCAGTTGGCCGTTCAGTGCGGATCGGCATAAAATCACTGCGCAGCCATGCCTGTATTTCACGCGCTCTGGCACGCTCTTGCATATCTTGCGGATACAGCCGAGCGTAATCTGGCGCCGGGAAACGCTCGTCTAAATATTCAGCAATAGCTGAAGACTCAGAGAGTTGAAAATCATCGATAACCAGTGTCGGCACCCGACGTGTCGCCGACAGACGGGCATAAGCCTGTTGCAGATTCTCACCGGCAGACAAATTAATGACGCTTAATGAGAAAGGGAGTGCTTTTTCTGTCAATGATACGAATACCGACATCACATAAGGACTGAAAAAATCTGAATCGGTATACAACGTAATAGTTTGCTGGCTCATCGAAACCCCGACTGATTATCACTAAGTAGATTGACGTTAATCGGTTTTAGCCAGATTGAATAGCAGCTTCTGCAAAAAAATATTATCGCTAATTACGCCCTATTTTCTGTTTCAAAAACCGCAGATGATCTTTATATAGCAACATTGCACAGACGAAAGCCAAAGTAATGAAATCTAATCCGCAGGTTGTTGGTCATCTAAAATTGTCAGCAGAATATCCGCATCCGGGGTTGTTATATGCTTCCCTTCGAGAAAACCAGCGAGTTTAGCCTCTGCATCATGTTCATATACTTCATAACCTGTGATTCGATAGCCCGGTACGCCATCCTGGCGGCGAATATACTCATCACCATCAATGTAGTACTCAACAACACCACTGGCATCTTCAATCTCATAACGTTTATCAAAAGGGAACTGTTTCATTACTCATCCTAAAAAAACAACATAGCGCTATGATGCCAATTTATAGCTGTTTTAGGAAGTGTTCGGCGTACCGTCTCCCCACTAGCGCTCAACAACGTTGCTTTAGCAATGAGAAAGGTTGCCCTGTTAATCAGGCAACCTTTATTACTAT
>NZ_JAZGQA010000200.1:0-7565 GCF_048593855.1 Yersinia sp. 2542 StPb PI | reverse complement strand
TCTAAAGCCCGCACTTATGCGGGTTTTTTCATAAAATCAAGCTCATAGAGGTTTAATCAGAAAACTTTAGGATGGGCAACTGCATCTAAACAATAAATAAAAATGAGTTGTTAGGATGCCCAGTAAAAGGAAATTTATTATGACGTTAAAAATGGGTCGCGTGAAATGGTTCAACCAATCAGAAGGTTACGGTTTCATCTCGCCACACGATGGTAGTTTGGATGTGTATGTCAGCAAGACGGCTATCGCCAACACCAAAAATAAATCACTCAGTGAAGGGCAGGACGTTGAATTCTCTACTTATCGTAGTATTCACGGGCCGTCAGCAGCAGATGTGATCGCTTTCTAAGTATACGACGACGATCAACTCGTTTTCTAAGCAAACGGCTACCTTTTGGTAGCCGTTTGTATTTATACCCTTGGGTATTTTTGGCCTCTATTCGACAGGTTGTTTTGTCGCCGGGCAGCTTTTGCAGGTGCTTCTATTTGTTTTTATGCGGCTTAGTTGCTGAAGTTAGCAAACAGCGCAATAATTTTATGGAATACTTTCATCTCTTACTCGATATGCCTATTTATGTGATGTGAGTCACAAAATTCTACTCCTCGCTATTCAACATATCAATAACAAAACCAGCATTTATCCCACGAGATAGCTATCTATATTTACTTATGTAGTTGCTAATTAACATAACTCCTTGTTATTAATCGCTGATAGCGCAGGCAGCATCGGTACAGTTAACCTGCTTCAGCAGATATGGTATCCTCGAGCACTTTCCTGCTGGCTAAACTCCATTCTGGAGGATGTATGGACCACCGTTTACTCGAAATCGTTGCCTGTCCGGTTTGCAACGGCAAGTTGTATTTCAATAAAGAAAACCTTGAATTGGTATGTAAAGCCGACAATCTGGCTTATCCGGTGCGCGATGGCATTCCGGTATTGTTGGAGAATGAAGCCCGCCCACTGTCAATTGATGAGAAGCACGCATGAGTTTCATCGCTATAATTCCCGCTCGATATGCTTCAACCCGGTTACCCGGCAAGCCATTGGCTGATATTGCGGGCAAACCGATGGTAGTTCATGTGATGGAACGAGCAAAGGCGTCGGGCGCGTCACGGGTGATTGTGGCAACAGATCATCCTGAGGTGGTGAGAGCCGTTGAGGCCGCCGGTGGTGAGGTATGTATGACCCGTGCCGATCATCAATCTGGCACCGAGCGCTTAGCCGAAGTGATTGAACTCTATGGTTTTTCCGATGATGATATTATCGTAAATGTCCAAGGGGATGAACCTCTGATACCCCCGGTAATTATCCGTCAGGTGGCTGATAATCTGGCCGCTTGTCGTGCTGGCATGGCAACATTAGCGGTGCCGATTGAAAGTAGCGAAGAAGCATTTAACCCTAATGCGGTTAAAGTGGTGATGGATGAGCAAGGCTACGCGCTCTATTTCTCCCGCGCGGCGATCCCATGGGAAAGAGAGCGTTTTGCTCAGTCAAAAGAGACTATCGGTGATTGTTTCTTACGCCATATTGGTATTTATGCTTATCGTGCCGGTTTTATCCGCCGTTATGTTAATTGGGCACCGAGCAAACTCGAACAAATCGAGCTATTAGAGCAACTTCGAGTACTGTGGTATGGCGAAAAGATCCACGTCGCGGTAGCAAAAGCGATACCCACGGTTGGGGTTGATACTCAGGCTGATCTGGATCGGGTGCGCGCTATCATGCTTCATCAGTAACCATTACGGGCACCGAACTGTTTGCGCCAGGTCCAATTGGGCCTGGCGTTTTTACTTTGTATCCGATAGTTTGATTTTTATTATCAATAATAGTTGATCTGCATTCTGGAAATCTCCCGCCCGTCATCCCATTATGAACCATCAATTTCGCCAGATAATTGGACTGAGCATAATGGAACAACTGAAAGCTGAATTAAGTGTGGTGCTCGGGGAATCTATCACCCGCCTCGAACGTATCAGCGAGCAGCCCTATGCCCACCTGTACGCGATGTATAACCAGCAGGGGCAGGCAATCCCATTACTGGCGAAGAGCTATGTTTGTCAGGGGATAGCACAGCAAGAGGCGTATAAACTTTCCATGCTGGCTCGGGAAGGCGATATCCGGTTACCCACCGTGTACGGACTGGTGATGACCCACCAATCCCCGTATAAAGAAATTCTGTTGATGGAGCGTTTACGTGGTGTTTCGGTGGAGGCACCGACTCGGACGGGGGAACGCTGGGATGCTTTGATGGATCAGATAGTTGAAGGTGTACTGGCATGGCATCGCATTGATAGCCACGGTTGTGTGGGTAATGTTGATAGCACCCAGGAAAATGATTGGTTCAGTTGGTATCAGCAACGAGTTGAAGTGTTGTGGGCGACCTTGTCTAATATGAATTCACCGGTTATGACATTGGAAGAGCGTGCGATACTTTACCGTGCGAAGGCGTCATTAACGGCACTTTTTGCCGGTTTTGATGACAGCTCAGTGCTGGTGCACGGCAATCTGACTCTCCGCAGTATGTTAAAAGATGCGCGCAGCGATCAGTTGCTAGCGATGCTTAATCCAGGCCCGATGTTGTGGGCTCCACGAGAGTATGACTTGTTCCGTCTCAGCGAAGAGGGCATGCCTAGTCAGCTATTCTATCGTTATCTCAATAAAGCACCGGTCTCTGAATCCTTTGTTGCCCGCCGATGGCTCTATACCCTTTGGGAACTGGTGGCTCGCTTTATCCATACCGGGAATCTGGATCGTGCTGTATTTGATAATGCCGCCCGGCAACTCATCCCTTGGTTAAACTAATTTATTCACCCTTGCTATCCCCGCTTAATTTTTGCCACAACAGCCCCAATGTTTCATACCAGGCACGTTCGGTGTGGCCTAAATAAGCCGCTGCTGGAATAGCACGCTCCCAGCTATGCAACGGTGTAGTGATGGCTAACTGATTTGCAGGCGCGGGGATTGGATGTAACCCAATGGCGGTAAAGAATTTAATCGCTCGGGGCAGATGATTTGCCGAGGTGACCAGTAGAAATGGTTTATCACCTACCAGAGTGGCCACCGCCGCGGCTTCTTCAACGGTATCTTTCGGTTGCTCTAACGCAATAATATTCGCCACCGGAACACCTAAGCTTTCTGCCACCTGAGCTGCTGTTGTTGCACTGCTTTGGTTGTTCGGACCCGCACTGCCAGTAAAAACCATTTTTGCGTTAGGATGTGCACGATACAACCTGACACCCTCAGTGACTCTTGGCAGGCTATTTGCGAATAAATTGGCGCTTGGTGCCCAATTCGGATTAAACGTGTAGCCGCCACCGAGCACAACAATGTAATCTACCGGGTCGTTTCCCTGATAAGTCGCGTATGACTTTTCCAGTGGCAATAGCAGGCGGTCAGCGACAGGTTGCAGGCTAATAAGCAATAATACCAGCCAACTCAACGCAAAAAGTGTTTTGCCACTTTTCTGCCAGCGGGTAAACCACAATAAAATGAGTGCCAGCCCCATGATGATGAGTAACAAGGGCAGGGGCATTAATAAGCCGCCAACAAACTTTTTTAAGGTGAAAAGCATAAAAATAGGGCCCTTTTGGCTGAAAAACCGGCATTTGGCGCTGATTACAGGCCAAGAGGATTTATTCTAAGTCAGGCTGTGCCAAAATAGCAGGTTGGTAGGCATTCTTTTTACTGTGGCTATTGATTTGCGAGGTTCTATCAAGCAAGGGCGGCAAATCAATAGTGATAGCGGAGCAGTTGTTCATGCAGGATCGCAATTTCGATGACATTGCTGAGAAGTTTTCCCGCAATATCTATGGTACGACGAAGGGAATGATTCGTCAGGCGGTGGTTTGGCAAGATATCAGCGGGCTGTTAGCGCAGCTGCCACCACGCCCGTTGCGGATTTTAGATGCGGGCGGTGGCGAAGGGCATATGGCTTGCCAACTGGCGGCATTAGGCCACCAGGTCCTATTATGTGACCTGTCAGCGGAGATGATCCAGCGCGCGAAAGCCGCTGCCTTGGAAAAAGGTGTGAGCCACAACATGCAATTTGTACAAAGTGCGGCTCAGGACATCACCCAACATTTAGAACAGCCGGTTGATCTGATATTGTTCCATGCGGTTTTAGAATGGATTGCAGAGCCTCAACACGTTCTGCAAATACTCTTTAATGCGTTGACTCCCGGCGGCGCGCTCTCATTGATGTTTTTCAATGCCAATGGATTGGTGATGCGTAATGCGGTATTGGGTAACTTTCAGTTGGCGTTACCGGGTGTAAAAAGGCGTAGGCAGCGTTCGCTATCGCCGCAATACCCTTTAGATCCACCAACGGTATATGGTTGGCTTGAGCAAATGGGTTTATCCATTAGCGGTAAGACGGGAGTACGGGTGTTTCACGATTACATGAAAAATAAACAGCAACAAGTTGATGAGTTTGCTGAATTATTGGCGTTGGAACAGCGCTATTGCCGGCAGGAGCCCTTTATCAGCCTGGGGCGCTACGTGCATGTCTCGGCGTTTAAGCCAAATCTGAAGGACCCATTATGAGTGACTTTTCCCAGACAGTACCCGAACTGGTCGCCTGGGCGCGGAAAAATGACTTTTCGATTACTCTGCCCACAGATCGTTTGGCCTTTCTTTTGGCTATTGCCACGTTAAACGGTGAGCGGCTGGATGGCGAAATGAGTGAAGGGGAGTTAGTTGATGCATTTCGCCACGTCTGTAAAGGTTTTGAGCAGACCCATGAAACCGTGGCCGTGCGCGCGAATAATGCTATCAATGACATGGTGCGCCAGCGGTTACTCAACCGTTTTACCAGTGAAATTGCCGATGGTAATGCCATTTACCGCCTGACGCCGTTAGGCATTGGTATCACTGACTACTATATCCGGCAGCGCGAATTCTCCACCCTGCGCCTGTCAATGCAGTTATCGATTGTCGCACAAGAGCTACAACGGGCGGCCGAAGCGGCCGAAGAGGGGGGCGATGAATTCCACTGGCATCGTAATGTTTTTGCCCCGCTAAAATATTCAGTTGCTGAAATTTTCGACAGCATTGATATGACGCAACGCTTGATGGACGAGCAGCAACATAGTGTGAAGGAAGATATCGCCGCGTTGCTGAATCAGGATTGGCGGGCGGCTATTGCCAGTTGTGAAATGCTGTTGTCAGAAACCTCCGGCACACTGCGTGAATTACAAGATACGCTGGAAGCGGCAGGTGATAAACTTCAGGCTAACCTGTTACGTATTCAAGAAGCCACTATCGGCAATGCGGGTCTGGATCTGGTGGATAAGTTGGTCTTTGATTTACAAAGTAAACTTGACCGCATTATCAGTTGGGGCCAACAAGCGATTGATCTGTGGATCGGCTATGACCGCCACGTGCATAAGTTTATCCGTACTGCGATTGATATGGATAAAAACCGTGTCTTTGCCCAACGCTTGCGCCAGTCAGTGCAGAATTATTTTGATAGCCCATGGACTCTCACCTATGCCAACGCTGATCGCTTGCTGGATATGCGCGATGAAGAACTGGCGTTGCGCAGTGAGGAAGTTACCGGGGAGCTGCCACCGGATCTGGAATTTGAAGAATTTAATGAGATCCGTGAGCAATTAGCCGCCCTGATTGAGCAGGCGTTGTTGGTATACCAGCAACAAAAGATGCCACTTAATCTGGGGGAAGTGATGCGCGACTACCTCGCGCAATATCCGCGTGCTCGTCATTTCGACGTGGCTCGTATCCTGGTCGACCAGGCAGTTCGCCTTGGTGTGGCCGAAGCCGATTTCTCAGGGTTACCAGCAGAATGGTTGGCAATCAATGATTACGGAGCCAAGGTGCAGGCACATGTCATCAACAAATATTGAAGTAGTAATGCCCGTTAAACTGGCTCAGGCATTGGCCAACTCACTGTTTCCAGCACTTGACAGCCAGTTACGTGCCGGTCGTCATATCGGGATTGATGAACTGGATAATCATGCTTTCCTGATGGATTTTCAGGAGCAACTGGAAGAGTTTTATACCCGTTATAACGTGGAGTTAATCCGTGCACCGGAAGGTTTCTTCTATCTGCGCCCCCGTTCTACCACGCTGATTCCACGCTCGGTGCTATCTGAGCTGGATATGATGGTTGGCA
Organism: Yersinia sp. 2542 StPb PI; assembly: GCF_048593855.1. Lineage (NCBI taxonomy): Bacteria > Pseudomonadati > Pseudomonadota > Gammaproteobacteria > Enterobacterales > Yersiniaceae > Yersinia > Yersinia sp. 2542 StPb PI. The sequence goes on along the minus strand of NZ_JAZGQA010000200.1, from coordinate 1,434 downwards.
AGATCCTTTGTTATCTGTATCTCAGCCCTGAACGTTTGGCCCATGAAGGCATTTTCGCGCAGCACGAATTATACGAAGAGCTGCTAAGTCTGGCTGATGAGAGCAAATTGCTGAAGTTTGTTAACCAGCGCTCAACCGGGTCGGATTTGGATAAGCAGAAGTTGCAGGAAAAAGTAAGAACGTCACTTAACCGGCTGCGTCGGTTGGGTATGATCTACTTTATGGGCAATGACAGCAGCAAGTTTCGTATCACTGAAGCGGTATTCCGCTTTGGTGCTGATGTGCGTAGCGGCGATGACCCACGGGAAGCCCAGTTACGCATGATCCGTGATGGCGAGGCCATGGCGGTGGAAAACAGTCTGTCACTCCATGATGAAAACGATGAAACTGACATCACCATGGGTAATGCAGCGGACAGTGCAGAGGATGAACAGGAATGATTGAACGCGGTAAATTTCGCTCGCTGACCTTGGTTAACTGGAATGGTTTTTTTGCCCGGACATTCGATCTTGATGAGCTGGTAACCACCTTATCTGGCGGCAATGGTGCGGGTAAATCCACCACTATGGCCGCTTTTGTTACAGCACTGATTCCTGACCTGACACTGCTGCACTTTCGTAACACCACCGAAGCCGGTGCTACCAGTGGTTCCCGTGATAAAGGTCTGCACGGCAAATTGCGGGCCGGGGTCTGTTATTCAACGCTGGATGTCGTCAACTCCCGCCACCAACGTGTGGTTGTCGGGGTGCGGTTGCAACAAGTGGCAGGGCGTGACCGCAAGGTTGATATTAAGCCTTTCACCATTCAGGGGCTGCCGACGGCTATCCAACCTACCCAGATTCTTACCGAGGTGGTGGGTGAGCGTCAGGCGCGCGTCCTGTCATTACAAGAGCTGAAAGAGCGCGTCGAAGCGATGGAAGGGGTGCAGTTCAAGCAATTTAACTCCATCACTGACTACCACTCGCTGATGTTTGATTTGGGTGTGATTCCAAAGCGTTTACGCTCTTCTGCCGATCGCAGCAAATTTTACCGTTTGATAGAAGCATCGTTGTACGGTGGTATTTCCAGCGCGATTACCCGCTCACTGCGTGATTACTTATTGCCAGAAAACAGCGGTGTGCGCAAAGCCTTCCAGGATATGGAAGCGGCATTGCGTGAAAACCGTATGACCCTTGAGGCTATTCGTGTCACTCAATCTGATCGTGATTTGTTTAAGCATCTGATTTCAGAGGCAACGTCCTACGTTGCTGCTGACTATATGCGTCATGCCAATGAGCGGCGGATCCATCTTGATGGCGCATTGGTATTGCGCCGTGACTTGCTGACCAGCCGCAAGCAATTGGTGACTGAGCAGTATCGTCATGTGGAAATGTCGCGAGAATTAGCCGAGCAAAGCAGTGCGGAATCGGATCTGGAAACAGATTATCAGGCGGC